>JAGBDU010000075.1 GCA_017937285.1 Clostridia bacterium | reverse complement strand
TTTAGTGATGAAGGATTCCTTACATAGCAAAGAACTTCTAAGTATACAGTCATGGCACTCCCATGGTCACACAAGGGCTCCTCCATATCCTGTATACCTAAGAAGTTCTATTGCTATTCCAGTCACCATTCACACTAAATATTTTTTTATATTTATATTTCCTTTGAACTTCTCTACGATAGAAAGTTTAGTTATTTATGGAAGTGTAACTAAATAATAAGAAAAATAAAAGAAAATAAAAAATTCTATATACAAAGCCAATAAAATAATGATATAATTCGTAAGAAATAATATATGTTTGAAAACTAAACATCTAGAAAGGGTTGATAAAACAATGGGAAATATTGTGCTATTAGATGATTTAACAATTAATAAAATTGCAGCAGGAGAAGTTATAGAAAGACCTGCATCAGTAGTAAAAGAATTAATGGAGAATTCAATTGATGCTGGAGCAACAAGTGTAACTGCAGAAATAAAAAATGGTGGAATAACATATATACGAATAACAGATAATGGAAAAGGTATTTTGCCAGATGATATGGAAATTGCTTTCGAAAGACATGCAACAAGTAAAATTAGAAGTGCAAAAGATTTAGAGATAGTTAAATCAATGGGATTTAGAGGTGAAGCACTTGCTAGTATTGCAGCAATAGCTCATGTAGAGTTAACTTCTAGAACTCATGATAGTGAATTAGGTTATAAGATAATAGTTGAAGGTGGAAAAATAATAAGTAAAGAAGTTGTTGGTTGTCCAAGAGGAACAACAATAGTGGTTGAAAATTTATTTTTTAATACACCAGTTAGATATAAATTCCTAAAAAAAGATTTTACAGAAACAGGGTACATAGAAGATACAGTTACAAGAATTGCTCTTGTAAATCCAAATATAGCAATTAAATTAATAAACTTAGGAAAAAATATTATTCAAACAACTGGAAATGGCAGTGTAAAAGATGTTGTATATAGTATATATGGAAAAGATATAGCAGAAAATATAATAAATGTAAATTATCAGTATGAAGATATGTCTATAAAAGGATGCATCGGAAAGCCTTCTATAGCAAGATCAAATAGGTCAAATCAATTATTTTTTGTAAATAATAGATTTGTAAAAGACAAAACCTTAACTAGTGCTGCAGAACAAGCTTTTAAGGGAATGGTTACAATTGGAAAGTATGGCTTTTTAATTTTGAATATAGATATAGATCCGCATAAAATAGATGTAAATGTTCATCCAGCAAAATTAGAAATTAGATTTCAAGAAGAAAATAAGATTTTCAAATTAGTATATCATGCAATAAAGGAAGCTTTACTACAAGAAGATTATTTGGGAAGAAATAAGAAGTATGAAGAAATAGCAGAAGATTCAAATGTAGTAAAAGGAGGATTTTTTGATAATAAAAATGATCAAGAAATAGACGAAGAAAATAGCTATAAAGTTACATCAGAATTAAAAACAATAGGGATAAATAATGAAAATAAAATAAAAACTATAGAACAGAATAACATAGTATTTAATAGAAGCGGAAATTTAATAGAAGATTTATATAATGATAAAATTATTAGTTCAATGATTAATGAAAAAAAGAATCAGTCAAATTTTGAAGAAGATAAAGAATTAGAAAATCAAAAAAACGAAAAAATAGAAATCGAAAAAAATATAAAAAATGAAACCAACAGCGAAAATACAGAAAATAAAGATGATAATAAAATAGACTATGATACATCATTCGAAGAAATGTATAGAAAAACATTTGGAAAGTCTCCAATAAACAATATAAATAAAATAGAAGAAAACAAAGAAGAATACGAGCAATCAGAAGAAAATGTTCAAGTAGAAACAGCTGAAAATGTATCTTTATTTGAAAACAAAACAGTATATAATTCTATAAAATATAAATTTGTGGGCATAGCATTTTCGACATATATTATTATAGAAATAGATAACGAACTTTACATTATAGATCAGCATGCAGCACATGAAAGAATATTATATGAAAAAATCAAACAAAATTATTATAATGATGAAAATAAAGATTCACAGTTAATGTTATTACCAGATATAATCACCTTAACTCATAAAGAAATGGATATAGCAAGAGATAATTTCGATTTATTTAAAAAAGCAGGTTTTGAACTAGAAGAGTTTGGTGAAAATACAATAAAATTAACAGGTGTTCCGAATGTATGTATAGATTTAGATACTAAAGAGCTATTTTTAGAAAGTTTAGATGAAATAAATACAGTAGCTAGAACTGCAAAACAAGAAATAGAAGAAAAATTTATTTCAACAGTTGCGTGTAAAGCAGCAGTAAAAGCAAAGATGGCACTTACATTTGAAGAAGTAGATAGTTTAATGCAAAAATTACTTGTACTAAAAAATCCATTTACATGCCCACATGGAAGACCAACAGCGATTAAATTATCTGAATATGAAATAGAAAAGAAATTTTCAAGAAAATAAAAAGGAGTACTAGATGAATAAGCCAATAGTAATAGTAATTTGTGGGCCAACTGCATCTGGAAAAACAGCGTTATCAATAGAATTAGCAGAAAAAATTAATGGAGAAATTGTTTCTGCAGATTCTATGCAAATATATAAAGATATGAATATAGGAACAGCAAAACCAACAATAGAAGAAATGAAAAATATTAAACATTATTTGATAGATTGTGTTTCGCCATCAGTGAGATATAGTGTAGCAGACTTTAAAAAAGATGCAATATATGCAATAGATGAAATCATAAAAAAGGGAAAAACACCGATTGTTGTTGGAGGAACTGGATTATATATAGATTCTTTAATATATGGAATAGAATATAATGAAATGCAAGTTGACTTAGAATACAGAAATGAATTAGAAAAAATAGCGGAAGAAAAAGGATTAGAATATTTATATAATTTAGCAGAAAAAATTGATAAAGAAGCGATGAAAAAAATAAGTAAAAATGACAAAAAAAGAATTTTTAGGGTATTAGAAATTTATAAATCAACGGGAAAAACTAAAACAGAATTAGAGCTAGAATCAAGGCAGAAAGATGTAAAATATAATTTTAAAATATTTGCAATAAACATGGATAGAAATGTATTATATGATAGAATAAACAAAAGAGTAGATATTATGATAAATGATGGATTGATTGATGAAGTAAAAAATCTGATAGATAAATATGATGAAATTCCAACGGCTATGCAAGGTTTAGGATATAAAGAAGTTGTAGAATATTTCCAAGGAAAATATTCTAAAGAAGATATGATAGAAAAAATAAAAATGGAGAGTCGTAGATATGCTAAAAGACAACTTACATGGTTTAGGAGAAATAAAAACATATTGTGGCTTGATGCTTCAAAAAAAGTTAATGAAAATACAGATATCATTTTAGAAGAAATAAGGTGAAGGAACTATAGAAAAGAAAAATTTAGAAAAGAAAAAAATTTTAAAAATAACAGTAATTACGGTAGGGCTTATTATTTCATTGTATTTAATAGTCTTATTAGTAAATTTGATAAGAAAACCAACAGAAACATTTGTTGTTGAAAAAGGAAAGATATATCAGGAAGAATTTGCAGAAGGATATATTATAAGAAATGAAAGTATTATAAATATAGAAGATAAAGATAAAGGCATTGTACCAATAAAAGCAGAAGGTGAAAAAGTAGCAAAAGGTGAATCGATTTATAGGTATTGTATTGATAATGAGGAAGAAATAAACAAAAAAATAGAAGAAATAGATCTAGAGATACAGCAGAACTTTAATAATGACGATGTATATTTTTCAACAGATATAAAATTAATAAATAATCAGATAGATCAAAAATTAGATAGTTTATATGAAAATAATAATATCCAAAAAATTATTCAAGAAAAGAACGATATAAATACATATCTTACTAAAAAAATAAAAATAAAATCAGAAAACTCTAATAACACTACATTAAAAACATTAATAGATAAGAGAAACTCATATGAGAATCAGTTGAAAAATAGTTCTAAATATATTCAAGCAGATACTAGCGGAGTAATATCATATAAAATTGATGGACTTGAAAATAAATTAAGAATAGATGATTTTTCATATTTAAATGAAGAATTTTTAAAACAATTAGATATACAAACTGGACAAATCATTGCATCAAATTTACAAAATGGAAAAATTGTAGATAATTTCAAATGTAATATTGTTTGCATTTTAAAATCAGATGAAGCAAAAAAATCTGAAGTAGGAAAAAATATAAAATTAAGATTACAAAATTCAGAAGAAATATCAGCTAAGATTGTACATAAATCAGTAGAGCCAGATGATAAAATATTATTAGTTTTTGAAATAAATGATTCAGTAGCAGATTTAATTAAATATAGAAAAACATCTTTTGATGTTATTTGGTGGAGTTATTCTGGATTGAAAATACCAAATTCAGCAATAAAATTTGAAGATAATTTTTCGTATATAATAAGAAACAGAGCAGGTTTAAAAGAAAAAATATTAGTAAAAGTGTTAAGAACAAACGAAAAATATTCAATAGTAGAAAATTATTCATATGCAGAATTAAAAGAAGCTGGATATGATATGTCTAAATTAACCAATAAAAAATCAATTTCAGTATATGATCAAATTGAAAATTGAAATATTACAAAAATATTACAGAAATATTAAGTTTGTATTACAAAAAAACAAAAAGCTTGACAATGCGTCAAAAAAGTTGGATACTATATGCAAGTTAATACAAATGAAGAGTATTATATTTTAGGAGGTTATATATATGTCAGGAGCTATAAGAAACAAAATATGGGATTTTTTTGGTATGGATACTGCAGAAGATGAAGAAGAAAATGAATATGAATATGAAGATTATGATCAAACAGAAGAGGTAGATGAGAAAAAAACATGGGGAAAACGTACAAAATTATTAAGTTTACCACAAGCACAACAAGTAAAAATGGTAATATCTCAACCTACAACTTTTGAACAATCTGAAAGTATTTGTGATCTTTTAAAAGAAAAAAAATCAGTAATTGTAAATTTGGAATATGTTAACAAAGATATTGCTAGACGTATAATAGATGTTGTTAGTGGAGCAGTTCATGCATTAGATGGACATATGCAAAAAGTATCAAATTCTATATTTTTGATAGCTCCATATAATTATGATATTACTACAGAAATGGCTAGAGAAGAAATAAAAAATAAACTTTCTGTATCATGGCTAAAAAACAATATACCAAATGAATAAAAATAAAGTTTAGGAGGGAGATAATATATGCTTACACCATTAGATGTTGAAAATAAAAAATTCTCTAAGCGGATGGAATGGATATAGCGTAGAAGAAGTTGATGATTTTTTAGATCAAGTAACTGAAGAATTAGAAAAAAAATGTAAAGAATTATCTACATCAACTAAAGAAGTAGAGCAATTAAAAAAAGAGTTAGAACATTATAAAGGTATGGAATCAACTCTACAAAATACTTTAGTTATTGCTCAATCTGCTGCAGACGAAGTAAAAAATGCTGCTAAACAACAAGCAAATCAAATAATTAAAGATGCAGAAGGAACTGCAAGACAATCTGTAGAAACTTTATCTCAGACAATAGTTATAAAAAAGAAAGAATTAGAAGACTTAGATAAACAATTAGATGTTTACAAAGCAAAAATGGAATCATTATTAATCTCTCAATTAGAATTAATAAAAGATATGAAAAAAGATTAGACAAAACTAAGGAAAAAACAGAGGAGAAGGAAGTCCTCTGTTTTTGATTTCTAAAATTATAAAAAATGAATGGTTCTGATTTTTCTCAAATATTACAAAATTGTAAAAATATTACAAATTTATTAAATCTATATTACATTTTCATAATAGATATTGACATATCTAAAAATAAATATAAAATATAAGAAGGATTTAATAATAATAAATAGGAGTAAATATGAGAGTTATCAGCCGGAAGTGCAAGAGGAACAAAATTAAATTCAATAGATGATATTTCAACAAGACCCACACTAGATAGAGTGAAAGAATCATTATTTAATATAATAAGTGATAAAATAGAAGATTCTATAGTATTAGACTTATTTGCAGGAAGTGGGGCAATTGGAATAGAATTCTTAAGTAGGGGATGCCAAAAAGCATATATGTGCGACAAATCACATGAAGCAATTAAGTATGTAATTGAAAATGTGAAAAAAACAAGATTACAAGAAAATGCTATTATTAAAAATAAAGATTATGCTGAATTTTTAAAAGATTTAAAAAAATCAGAAGTGAAATTTGACATTATATTTTTAGATCCACCATATAATTTAGATATTTCAAAAAAAGCAGTAAAGCTAATATTAGAATATAGACTATTAAATAAAGATGGAATAATAATAATAGAAACAGATGAAAAAGAAAGAGAACTAAATAATTTAAAAGAAATGAATGTAGAAATTTATGATTGTAGGAAATATGGGAGAGCTAATCTTATATTTTTAGTTGAAAGGGGTTAAACAATGGAAATATTTACTTTACTAGAAAATATAGAGGATATATTAGAAAAAAGCAAGGGAATGCCATTTTCAAATAAAGTAATGGTAGATAAAGAAGAAATTTTAGAAATAATTAGTGAATTAAGATTAAAATTACCAGAGGAATTAAAACAAGCTAAATGGATAAAAGAAGAAAGACAGCGTATTTTAGTGGAAGCACAAAAAGAAGCTGATGATATAGTAAAAGAAGCTGAAAATAGAATTATATCAATGATTGATGAACATGAAATAACAAAAAAAGCATATGAGAAAAAAGCAGAGATTATTGAAACTGCAAATGAAATGTCAAGAGAAATATCAAAAGGAACAAAAGATTATGCAGATAATGTATTAAATGGTATAGAAGTAGCTCTACAAGAAGCACTAAAAATAATACAAAATAATCGAAATGAACTTAAATAAATTAGTAAATCAGTAAATCAGTAATCGGGGGTTTTTATAAATATATTTATCCGATTACTTTTTTTGACAGGAGGATAAAACCAGATGGCAAAAAGAAGAAAAAAACAAAGTAAGAAAAAACAATTTAAAATGAATGCGGATATAACAGTAATTTTATTGATATTAATAGGGATTATAACATCTATTTTAATATATGGAAATTCTGGTTATATGGGAAATTTTTTGAATGATGTATTAGGAGGATTATTTGGAATATTAAAATATATTGTTCCAATAATACCATTTATTTTATCAATATATATGGTTAGCAATAACAAAGAAAGTTTATTAGCAAAGATTATTCCAACATCAATTGTGTTATTATGTTGTTCTGCAACAATGACAATATATCAAATACTAAATAATGTATTAGAATACAATATATCATTTACAGAAGTTATAGATAGAGCATATTATCTAGGAAGAATAAATAAAGGTGGAGGTGTATTAGGAGCACTAATATCATATCCGTTAGTGAAGTTATTTGAACCAATAGCAGCATTAATAATTATACTTGGAATAGCGATTTTGGTAGCAATATTTGTATTTGGACTAAAACCTACAGAGCATATGTCAAATTTTGTAAATAAAATGCATGATGATAGAGAAAGACATAAAACCGAGCAAGAAAATAGAAATAATCCAAATATGCAAAAGAAACATTCTGTTATACAAGATGATTTAGGAGATGTTGCTTACGATAGACCAGAAACAGCTAAAGAACGAAAACAAAGAGAAAAAGAAGAGCGAAGAAGAGAAGCATTAAAAGTTGATGAACAATTAACTATAAATATGATGAATAATGAAAATTTGAACAAGCAACCAAAGAATGTAGATTATATAGAAAGTAATCTATTTAAACAAGAAGAAGAAAAGAAAGAGGATAAAAAGAAGGAAGTTTTACAATTAGAGCATGCTTTAGTTGTAGAAGATGAACATTACGAATATCCTCCAGTAGAAATATTAAGTACTAATACAAAGAAAGCCACAAGGGGTGGAGCAAAGTTATTAGCAGATACAGCAGCAAAATTGCAAAAAACATTATATAGCTTTGGGGTATCTGCAAAAGTAGAAAATGTATCGGTTGGACCAACAATTACTAGATATGAGCTAAAACCAGCTGAAGGAACAAGAGTTAGTAAAATAGCAAATTTAGCAGATGATATAGCATTGAATTTAGCTGCAGAAACAATCAGAATAGAGGCACCAATACCTGGTAAACAAGCTGTTGGGATAGAAGTTCCAAATAAAGAAAAAGAAGCTGTTCACCTAAGAGAAGTTATAGAAAGTGAAGAGTTTTTAAATAATAAGTCGAAACTAAGTGTAGCATTAGGTAAAGATGTTGCAGGAAAAACAATAGTTGCTGATATAGGTAAAATGCCACACGTTCTTATTGCAGGATCAACAGGATCTGGAAAAAGTGTATGTATAAATACAATAATAACAAGTATAATATATAATGCAAAACCTAGCGAAGTAAAGCTTGTAATGGTAGACCCAAAAGTTGTTGAATTATCTGTATATAATGGGATACCACATTTACTTATTCCAGTAGTAACAGATCCTAAAAAAGCAGCTGGAGCCTTAGCATGGGCCGTACAGGAAATGGACGATAGATATAATAAGTTTGCACAAAAAGGTGTTAGAGATTTAAAAGGATATAATAAAGCAATTGAAAAAGAAAATGAAAATGCAAAACTTCCACAAATTGTAATAATTATAGATGAGCTTGCAGATTTGATGATGGTTGCAGCAAAAGAAGTAGAAGAAGCAATTTGTAGGTTAGCTCAAAAAGCAAGAGCTGCAGGAATGCATTTGGTTATAGCAACGCAAAGACCATCTGTTGATGTTATAACAGGATTAATTAAAGCGAATGTTCCATCAAGAATTGCATTTGCAGTATCTTCACAAATAGACTCAAGAACAATATTAGATTCAACAGGTGCAGAAAAACTATTAGGAAAAGGTGATATGCTATTTTATCCTGTTGGTGCATCAAAACCAGTAAGAATTCAAGGTGCATTTGTATCAGATGATGAAGTTGAAAAAATAGTTGACTTTATTAAGATGAATGCAGGAGAAGTAAATTATAGTGAAGATATAATTGAAAGCATAGAAAAAAATAACAAATCTGATAAAGAATTGTTAGAAAGCGAGTCTTCTGATGATGATTCTGATCCATTTTTACAAGAAGCAATAGAAACTGTAATAGAAACAGGACAAGCTTCAACATCTTTTATTCAAAGAAGGTTTAAAGTAGGATATGCAAGAGCAGGAAGAATTATTGACCAAATGGAAGAAAGAGGAATTATATCTGGATATCAAGGAAGTAAACCAAGAGAAGTTTTAATGACAAAAGAAAGATGGGAAGAATTAAAAATGCAAACTAATGAAGAAAATTAAAAGGGGAGAATTAATTTGAAGAATAAAGAAACATTATTTTCAAAAAATAATTATGATATTCAAATTGAAGAAATATTGGACCATAAAGAATTTAATGATGAAGCAAAAAGCCTGATATTAAATATACTATATAAGATAGATATAGCATACAAAGATTATTCTAAAGTAAAATATGATGTAAAATTAAAAAGTAAAATAATAGAAGATATAATAGATATAATAGAGCATAATTGTGATGTTATTGAAATTGTAGATCCTGATACAGTTAAAAATAAATTCCTAGTAAATAAAAGAAAGAAAATTATAAAAGTATTTCCAAATGAAGTTAACCTACTTCAAGCGTTATATTATAGTAAAACAGTAAATTTAAAAAGAACAATAAATATATTTGATAAAGCAATTATGACTGCATTAAACAGAGGGCAAGCTTTAAATGAAGTAGAAATAATTAGAGATTTTAATGGTTGGTCATGGAATAATTTGATTGATAATAAAATTAACAAATATTATAATTTAATATATCAAGATTTATTAATATTACTAGGAAATGAAGTTTTGAGCAATCTGATAAAAAGCGATAATATTAGAGAAAATTTAACAAATAAAATAGATGAAATATACGGAGAAAAAAAAGCTACTGAATTGGTAGAATTAATAGAAAAATGTTGCATATTAATATATATTAATATTAGTTCTAAAAATAAAAAAGAAGTTATAAAATATTTATCAGATAAAGAAGAAGAACTAAAAAATTTATCAAATAAATCTGAGTATATTGCCAAAATAACAATTGAAAACAATAAAAATTTGAAAGATATTAGCAAAATAGACGCAATTTTAAAAAGCAAGGCTTTAATTGAAAAAAAATTCTTAAAAAAGAATATTAAAGAAAAGTACAAAACAATAGAAAATTATAAGAATCATTTAGAAAATGCTAGAAAAGAAAAATTAACTATAATAAATAATAATACTAATGCAATAAGTCCATTTGAATATGTAAAAAGGAAGAAACAACTAGAAAGAGAAGTTCAAATATTAAAAAATATAAAATTAGTATATGAACGAAAAAATTCAGTATATACAAGTATTATAGTGCTACAAAGAAAAGTTATATCATGTTTTTATAAAAAAATAGAAGTATATGATTTAAAAAAAGAACTTGTAAATTTAATATATGAAGTAAGATATTATAATTATTTACCAGTAGAAAAAGATAAAAAAATTAAAGATATAAAAGAATTAGAAGTTGATATGAGAAATATGCAAAGAAAATTAATAAACAAATTATGCGAAAATAAAGTTATTGATATTTTTTCAAAAGATTACAATATAAACTATATGATACTTAAGTATATTTTTGTAACGAAAATGATAAATATTAATAAAATACTTGTCATATTAAAAAAAGAAGATAAAAAACTATTTATGGAATATTATGATGAAAAAACATTAGAAAATAAATTTAATATAAATCTTGAAGATGATGATTTTAATGAATTGACGAAAAAAATTAATAAAAAGATAAGAATGTTTATTTAAATATGGGAGGTACAAATGAAAGTTACTTTTTTTGGAGCAACTAAAACGGTTACAGGCTCAAACTTTTTAGTTGAAGGAGCTGGAAAAAAATTTCTTATAGACTGTGGATTATATCAAGGGCTAGACAAAGAAGAAATAAAAAATGCAGAGCCTTTTCCTTATGATATTAATGAGATAGATTTTATGTTATTAACTCATGCTCACATAGATCATTCTGGAAGAATTCCAAAATTATATAAAGAAGGCTACAGAAATAAAATATATGCTACTAATGCTACTTGTGACTTATGTGCAATAATGTTACCAGATAGTGGGCACATACAAGAAACAGAAACTGAATGGAAAAATAGAAAAAGGATTCGTAGAGGACAAGAATTACTTGTTCCAATATATGATGCCGAAACTGCTGCAAGATCATTAGAACTTTTCAAAGGTGTGCCATATGATCAAATAATAGAGCTTGATGATAATATACATGTAAGATTTAATGATGCTGGACATATGCTAGGTTCAAGTATTATTGAGGTTTGGATAAAAGAAAATGGAGTAAATAAAAAAATTGTATTTACAGGCGATTTAGGCAATAATGACATACCATTATTATCAGAGCCAACAATGATAGAAGATGCGGATTTTTTAGTAATGGAATCTACATATGGAAGCAGACTACATATGAGGAACGATAATAAAGCAAAATTATTTATTGATATTGTTACAGATACATTAAGACAAGGTGGAACAGTAGTAATTCCATCATTTGCAGTTGGCAGAACTCAAGAAATTTTATATGAACTAAATAAAATAAAAGAGTCTGATTTAGACACTCTTGATTTCGAAAAGAAATATGAAATCTTAATGAATACACCAGTATATGTAGATAGTCCACTTGCAATATCAGCAACAGAAGTATTTAGAGAAAATATGGATTTATTTGATGAAGACACTCAAGAACTTATAAGAAGAGGAGATAATCCATTAGAATTTCCTGGACTAAGATTTACTCAAACAGTTGATGAATCAAGAGAGTTAAATGAAAGCAATGAATCATCTATAATAATTTCTGCAAGTGGAATGTGTGAAGTTGGGCGTATAAAGCACCATTTAAAACATAATATTTGGAATCCAAAAAATACAATACTATTTGTAGGATATCAAGCACCAGGTACATTAGGAAGAAAAATAGTAGATGGGGCAAAATCAATAAAAATATTTGGTGAAGAAATTGCTGTAAATGCACGTATAGAATATATAGAAGGTTATTCTGGTCATGCAGATCAAGAAGGATTATTAAATTTTATATATTCATTTATAAAAAAACCAGATCATATATTTTTAGTTCATGGAGAAGAAGAAGGTCAAAAAGTTTTAAAAGATAAAATCGTTGAAACAACAAATTTACCTGTTACAATACCAGCATATGGAGAAACATATGATTTATCAGAAAGAGTTAAAATTGCTGGAGCAATAAAACATGAAAATATTAAAGAATATAGAAAATTAGAAGTTATAGACAGAATAGAAACTCTTAAAGAAGAGCTAATTGATATGGAAAGTATCGTTAAAGAAGATATTTTAGCTAATAGTGTAAATGATGAAGAAGTAAGTAAATTAAATGATAGAATAAAAGCATTGGAAAGACAGATTTTAGAAATAGTGGAGAATAAATAGAGAGGAACAAATGATGAGTAAATTTTATAATAATGCTATTATTGGAAATAAAAATATTGTAGCAAGTTATACCAAACAAGGTGAATTACAAAGACTTTGTTTTCCAGAAATTGATGGTAGACAATTTATAGATTATTTTCATGTTGGTGTAAAAGTAAATGATTCAAATATAATCTATTTGCACCAAGATATTAATAATAAATATAGTCAAAGATATATACAAGATACGAATATTTTAACAACCAACATTGAAAATGTATATTTTAATTTTGAAATAGAACAAACAGATTGTGTATTGATTGATAAAGATATTCTATTAAAAAAATATGTCATTAGTAATATGAATAAAATAGATTTAGATTTTAAATTCATTATAAATAGTAAAATTTTATCAAATAATTTAGAAAATTTTGGTAGTAAAATAATAGATAATGGAATAATACAATATAATCATAATTATGCATTATCAATTTTTTCAAACAAGGAACTTTATGGACATAAATTAAATGATGTACAAACTACAATAAATACAGGGATTATTAATGACAAAGATTATATAGGAATGTCAAATGAAATTGCTATATCATATGATTTAGGGTTAATACACGAAAATGAAAAAAAAGAATTATATATATGTGTTTGTATAGAAAAAAATAACAATATTGAATGGCAAAAAAATCAATATTCAAGTTTAAATGTAAATTTTGAAATAGAAAAAGTAAAAAAATATTGGAATGATTATGTATTAAAACATAAAAGAATAAAATTAAAAAATGCTAAAGATGAATTTTATAATAAAGTATCGGAAATTTATAACAGGACAATTTTATTATTTCCATTATTAATAAATTATAAAACAGGAGGAATTGCGGCTGCACTAGAAGTTGATGAAAATAGAGAAAAATGTGGCTCATATTCATACTGTTGGCCACGTGATTCTATTTTTATAACTAAGGCTTTTGATTTATTAGAAATGGAAGAGGAAACTGAATTATTTTATAATAACTTTTGTCAAAACACACAAAATGAAGATGGAATGTGGGAACAGAGATTTTTTACAGATGG
Source organism: Clostridia bacterium (assembly GCA_017937285.1). Taxonomy (GTDB): domain Bacteria; phylum Bacillota; class Clostridia; order TANB77; family CAG-508; genus CAG-492. The sequence continues at coordinate 5,230 of JAGBDU010000075.1, read as the reverse complement.
AATACTAGCACCTTGTTGGGGATATCAAATAGATGAAACTGCTAGTGTGATATTTGGAATTTATAATCACTATACACATACAAAAGATATTAAATTTTTAGAAAACAATTTAAAAACATGTGAAAAGGCAACTAAATTTTTAATAAAATATGTAGAAAATTTGCTAAAGATTGAAGAAGAAGATTTTGTAAAAAAAGAGCTACAAGAAAGATACAAAAAAAGATTTGAAATATATAAACAACCTAGTTATGATTTATGGGAAATGAATGAAGGTGTTCATTTATATTCTATATCTAGCATAATAGCTAGTTTTGATTCTATGAATAAAATATATGAATCACTAGAAGAAAAAGATGATACCTCAAGATTAAAAAAAGAAAAAAGAAATAGTATGATAATTAAACTAAATAAGTACATAGCTTTATTAAAGGAATATATAAAAAATAATTTTATTGATTCTGAGTTAAAAATTTTGAAAAGAAATTTAAAAGATAGTAATATGGACATTAGTGTAATTGGTTCGGTATACCCATTTAATATATTTGATTCCAATGAAAAAGTTATAAAAAATACAGTTGATAAAATAAATATGACACTTAGAACATATACTGGTGGATATTTAAGATTTCAAAATGATAATTATATGGGAGGCAATAATCCTTGGATAATAACTACTTTGTGGATGGCTTTATACTATATACAAATTGGTAATTTAAACTTAGCTGAAGAGTGTTTTAAATTTGTTGTGAATACTGCTTCTGATTATGGATTTTTATCTGAACAAGTGAATAATGAAGACAAAAATTTTAAATGGGTTATAGGATTAGGATGGTCTCATGCTATGTTTATAATTGTTCTTGAAGAACTTATAAAGGCTAAAAATAAGAAATAATAATAATATATAGAGCTAAAAAAGTATATATTTAATTATAAACCAAAATATATATTACTTAAAACTTGTTACAGTTCAGTGAAAAGAATCAGCCGTTCCAAAGGAATTATATTATAAAAAAATCCGTTCCTTACTGGTCGGCAGGCTAAAATTATGAAAATATATAAAGTAAGTGCTAATTGTTATTTTTACTTTAGAAAGGATTTGATATTAAGTGGCAAAAACAAAAACTATATTTGTGTGTAACAATTGTGGATATGAGTCTGCAAAATGGCTGGGGAAATGCCCTGCATGTAATGAATGGAATAGTTTAGTTGAAGAAAAAGTTCAAAAAAGCAATGATTTTATAGTTGGAAATAATGAAAAGAAAAAAAGCAATAAGCCAATGATGTTAAATTCTGTTGAAGGAAAAGAAACTTCTAGGATTTCTAGTGGTTATGAAGAGCTAGATAGAGTTTTAGGAGGAGGGCTTGTAAAAGGCTCTTTAATATTAGTTGGTGGTGAACCTGGAATTGGTAAATCTACTCTAATTTTACAATTATGTGATAAAATTACTGGGGAAGGTAAAGTTTTATATGTGTCTGGTGAAGAATCAGCCGAGCAAATTAAACTAAGAGCAGATAGATTAAATATAAATAATGACGATATAATGTTTTTAGGAGAAACTGATATTGATATTATTCAAACAAATATATTAGAGCTTAATCCAAAATTAGTAATAATAGATTCAATTCAAACAATGTATTCTGACGAAATAACATCCGCAGCTGGTACTGTTAGTCAAGTAAGAGAGATTACAGCAAGAATAATGAAACTATGTAAATGTAACAATATAACTACTATTATAATAGGACATGTTACAAAAGAAGGAAATATTGCAGGACCAAGGGTTTTAGAACATATGGTAGATACTGTTTTATATCTTGAAGGAGAGCGATATTTTTCATATAGAATTTTAAGAGGTGTAAAAAATCGTTTTGGGTCTACAAATGAGGTTGGAATGTTTGAGATGCAAAATGAAGGTATGGTAGAAATATTAAATCCATCTACAGTATTGATATCTGAAAGAGAGGACAATCCACCAGGATCTATAGTTGTAGCATCAATGGAAGGAACAAGACCATTACTAATTGAATTACAAGCCCTTACTTCTACAACTGTATTTGGACTACCAAGAAGAACAGCAAATGGAATTGATTATAATAGATTAACTTTATTAATGGCAGTTTTAGAAAAAAAAGTAGGAATGAATCTTAGTAATCAAGATGTTTATTTAAATATTGTAAGTGGAATTAAAATTTCAGAGCCAGCAGTAGATTTAGGTGTGATATTATCGGTAGCATCAAGTTTTAAAAACTTAAGTATACCAAAAGATACTGTTGCAATAGGTGAAGTTGGATTAACAGGAGAAGTAAGAAGCGTTAACTTAATAGAAAAAAGAATTAAAGAAGTAGAAAAATTAGGTTTTAAAACATGTATAATTCCAGAAAGTAATAAAAAACTATTGAAAGAAATGTATAAATTAGATATAATAGGCGTGAAAAATATAAATGAGGCAATGCAAAAATTGGGATTAAAATAAAAAAGTGCATTTCAAAAAGAGGTTGATAGCTTTTTTATTAATATAAACTGCTTGAATTGCAATTTAAATTAGTATTTTATGATTAAGGAGTGATTAATTTGAATACCAATCAAGAATATGTAATTACAGAGATATTAAAATTAATTGCACCAGGTACAAAAATAAGAGAAGGCTTAGAAAATATTTTAAAAGCTAAAACTGGAGGTTTAATTGTAATTGGTGATACTAAAGAAGTATTAGATTTAGTAGACGGAGGTTTTAACTTAAATGTAGATTATACATCATCAAGATTATACGAGTTAGCCAAAATGGATGGTGCAATAATATTAAGTGCAGATTTAAAAAAGATTTTATATGCTAATGCTCAATTAATACCATCACCAGATATACCAACGAATGAAACTGGTACAAGACATAGAACTGCAGAACGTACAGCTAAACAAACTGGAGAGATAGTTATAAGTGTATCTCAAAGAAGAAATGTAATAACAATTTTTAAAGGAGATTTAAGGTATGTTTTACAAGATAGCTCGAGAGTTATAACAAAAGCAAATCAAGCACTTCAAACTGCGGAAAAATATAAAAAAGTATTTGATGATAAGTTAAATTTGTTGAATGAATATGAATTTAATGATATAGTTACTTTGCAAAATGTAGTTGTTTGTATACAAAGAGCAGAAATGGTTTTAAAAGTTGTAGATGAAGTAAAAAGAGCAATATATGAGCTTGGTGAAGAAGGAAGATTATTTCAAATGCAATTAGACGAGTTATTTGGTAATTTAGACATAGAGGAATCTTATATAATTAAAGATTATATTATATCGACCAAAAAAAGAAATGTAGAAAAGGCACTCGAAACTATAAGAAAAATGACACATGAGGATCTTATGAAATCACAATTGATAGCCAAAGTATTAGGCTACGAAGATTTTGATAATTATGAAGAAGTTAATGTGTATCCTAGGGGATATAGAATACTAAATAAAATACCAAGAATGCCAATTAATATTGTAGAAAACTTAGTTAAAAACTTTAAATCTTTTCAACATATAATTCAAGCAGATATTCCACAATTAGATGAAGTTGAAGGAATTGGAGAAATAAGAGCAAAAACAATAAAACAATCATTAAAAAGAATGCAAGAACAGTTTATTTTTGACAATTTAAGTTTATAAAATAAATGTAAAGAAAAAACGAAAGGAAGAAATAAAATGAAAGATAAAAGTAAAGTAATTTTAATAATAGCAATATTAGCTATTACAGCACTTATAGCATATATATGTTATGGAGTAATAAAAGGAAATAAAAAACCAGTTGCAACTATGGAAGTATCATATATAGATAACGAAGGAAATGAAAAAACAGGAACTGTAAAAATAGAGCTAGATACAGAAGTTGCACCAAATTCTGTTGCTAATTTTATACAATTAGCCAATAATGGTTTTTATGATGGATTAACATTTCATAGAATAATATCTGATTTTATGATACAAGGTGGAGATAAAAACGGAGATGGCTCTGGATCAGCAAAATTAAGTGATGTAGATAAAAAGATTGCAGATAATAGTGAGTTGAATTATACTTATTCAATAAAAGGAGAATTTTCTGCTAATGGTGTTAATAATACTTTAAAATTTGGAAAAGGTGTTATTGGTATGGCAAGATCAGATTATAGCCAATATGGATTATCAGAAGAAGGTTATAATTCTGGAAGTTCACAATTTTTTATAGTTACAACAGATAATAAAGATACATTAAATAGTTTAAATCAACTTTATGCATCTTTTGGTAAAGTTATAGAAGGATACGATGTAGTAGAAGCAGTTGCAAATGTTAAAATAAAAGAATCAGAAGGGCAAGAATCATCAACACCAGAAAATGCTCCTGTTATAAAAAGTATTAGAGTTGAAACATATGGTGCAAATTATGGAATTCCAAAAACTATAAATTATGATAAAATACTTTCGAAAGTACAACCATATCAAGAATATTATAATCAAATGATGAATTCATATTCAGGCTCAAATGAAAGTGCCGAAGAGGAAACAAGTACAGATGTTTTAACAGAGGAATAATGGGAAAAGGGGACGGTTCTCTTTTCCCATTTTTGGGAATTTGGGACAGTCTGTCAAGTTGGGGACGGAGAATCGGGGACGGAGATTTTTAACACAAAAATTAGAGTTTGTGGGGCTGGTGTTAATGTTTGAAAATGTGCCTTAAAATTAGCCGTCTCGAGCAGTTGATATATATAATTTCGAAATCATTAATGGCTTCCTACATAATTTAAGAAATTCTAAGCTCAATTTTGGGTGCCCCTTTCTGTGCTCTTTTCTCCAAAGTCGAAAAGCCACGAACATCCCCCCTAAATCTCGCTAAGAATTTCTAAAATTATTCCAGTCACACATTAATGATTTCGAAATTATATATATCAACTGCCCAAGACTACTCTATGATAGTAAGTTATTGCTTTTTTTATTTAATATAGAATATGATTTCTTGTTAATTAAAAATAAACTTAATTTTATATTAACATTTACAATTTTAATGTTAATTATAAAATAAGAATGTACAATTTTTTATATTGACATTAATACAAAATAAAAGTTAAAGAATTATATTAGAATAGCTATTACTTGTAGTATAGACGTTAATATTAATAAGGAAATGTACAAAATTTAAATTTAATTATGAAAGTTTTTGTACATTTTTATATTATCACTAAAAATAGCATTATTATTTATGAAAATAACCTTTCA
>JAGBDU010000074.1 GCA_017937285.1 Clostridia bacterium | reverse complement strand
GGTTCTTCAGAATTTACTGGGGAGTTAAAAAAGGTCCTTATCAGAATTTGGTGGGGACTTTTTATATGAAAACTTCAGAATTTAGTGGGGAGATAGTTAAGAAATTAGCTATCTTTTTTTATGATAAAATAATCACTTAGAAATGGAGGTGAAGAATTGAAAAATATTGAGAAAATTTTAGACTTAGAAAACTATAAAATATTAAAAATTTTAGAAGGGAATGAAAAAAATAAAATAATAAAAATTATAGAAATAGAGACAAAAAATAAAAAACAAAAATGTCCATTATGTGGAGAATGTACAAGTAGTATTCACGATAGATTAAAACCTATAGAATTAAAGTATTTAAAATTATTTGAACATGATACAAAAATAGTAATTAAAAAGAAAAGATTTATATGTTATAAATGTAATAAAAAATTTACGGAGGTGGTTGATTTGAATAACAAAGGAAAAAGTATATCAAATAAACTTGAACAGAAAGTATTAAAAGATTTATTAAATTATAATTTAAGTATTAAATATATTGCTCAAGAGAATAATATTAATTCAGAAAGTGTAAGGAAAATATTGAAAAATGCAATTAGTAATTATCCAAAACATGTAATAAATCTACCAAGAGTAATATCATTTGATGAATTTAAAGCAGATACCAAAAAAGGAAAATATGCATTTGTAATAAATGATCCAATACATAAGAAATGTTTAGATATATTACCAGAACGAAAAAAAGAGTACCTGATACAATACTTCACATACTGTAATAACAGGCACTCGGTCGAATATGTCATATCGGACATGTATGAACCATATCTACTAGTACAAAAAGCAATGTTCCCTCATGCAAAGTACGTAGTAGATAGATTTCATTATACACGATATATCATGGAAGCGCTAGATAAAGTTAGAATAAGATTACAAAAAGAATATGGATATAATAGTAAAGAATATAGAATGTTAAAAAATAAAAAGAATGTAACATTACTTAGAAAATATAGTAATGATATAGAATGGTTTACATATACTAAAAGATATAAAAATGGTCATATGGTAGATATATTAAAATATGAGTTAAGAGAAGAACTATTAAATATAAATAAAGAATTAAAACAAGCATATATATTAAAAGAATTATTTTTTGATACAGTAAAACATTTAGAATATTTAGATGCTGAAGATGAATTAAAAGAATGGATAAGTGTATGTAAAGATTCTAAAATAGAAGAATTGGAAGAAGCATCAAAAACAATAGAAAATTGGTTGCCTTATATAGTAAATTCTTTTATAGATGAAAGATTTTCAAATGGATATACAGAAGGATTAAATAACAAAATAAAAGTAATAAAAAGAATAGCATTTGGATATAAAAATTTTGACTTTTTTAGACTTAGAACAATGTATATTTTAAATGGGAAAATAAGCGGAATTTCTAAAAAATATAGAAATACAAAAAAATGAAAAAATAAAGTGTATTAGCCGAAAAAAATGGCTAATATTTTTTTAAAGTAAAAAATAAGGGTTGAGCCCTTATTTTATAAGCAATTGTCAAATTTTAGCTCCCCAGTAAAATATTTAGAGCCG
>JAGBDU010000073.1 GCA_017937285.1 Clostridia bacterium | reverse complement strand
AATTTGTAAAGGAGGTATTTATGGGAATAGAACATTCGCAAAATTATTTACATAGTAAACAACTTGTAGCGACCTTGTTATCAAAGAGTAATATTTGTAACGACGATATTGTAATTGAGATAGGTCCTGGAAAAGGAATTATTACCAATGAACTTGCAAAAAAAAGCAAGAAAGTTATAGCAATAGAGTTTGATGCAAAATTAGCGAAAACTTTATCTGAAAGGTATAAAGAATCTAAAAAAGTTCAAATAATAGAGATGGATTTTTTAAAATATAAAATATCAGTAAAAGAACCATATAAAGTATGTGCAAATATTCCATTTAACATAACTGCTGATATTATGAAAAAAGTATTTGAAGATGATAATCCTCCTGAAGATATATATTTCATAATGCAGTATGAAGCTTTTATAAGGTATTCTGGACAGCCTTTTTATAACGAAAGTTTGAGGTCTCTTTTATACAAACCTTGGTTTTCCGCTGAATTGATTTATGAGTTTAAACCATCAGATTTTTATCCTGTGCCAAATGCACGAATATGTTTTGCTCACTTTCAAAGAAAAACATCAGCAGATGTTGAGGATGCGACAGACTATAGAAATTTTTTATCATATATATTTTTAGCGTCTGGAAATACTTTCAAAGATAAAACAAAAAAATTGTTTACTTATGAGCAACAAAAACGCATTTGCAAGTTTTTAAAAATCAAATTAGAGTCAACGCTTACTGAGATCTCATACGATGGATGGCTATACCTATATGATGTTTTTCTTAAATTTGTTTCCAACGAAAAAAAAGCTATTATATTAAATGCTGAACAAGCCATGAAAAACAATCAAAACAAGATTCAAAAAAAACATCGAAATCGTAATCATGGTTATTGGAAATTTGAAACTAAGCGCCAAAAGAAAATTTTTAAATTGAAAAATTGAAAATAAGAATTTTATCCAGTAGCTATATTTCCAATTTCTATATTATTAGCAATAGTGTAAACAAAGAAGTTGACAGAAAAAAGTAATAAGCAAATTATAAATTACAATTTAGTAGTTCGCAAAATAATAATTTGTAGGAGGAATAGATGTCTTTAATAAGTGTAAACAATTTAACTTTTGGATATGATGGAAGCCTAAAAAATATATTTGAAAATGTATCATTTAATATAGATACTGATTGGAAATTAGGATTAATTGGAAGAAACGGTAAAGGTAAAACTACATTTTTAAAGTTATTATTAGGAAAATATGAATATCAAGGTGCAATATCAAAAAATGTTGAGTTTGATTACTTCCCTTTTGAAGTAAAAAACAAAGAAAGAATGGCAATAGAAATAGTAAATGAGATTGCTCCGAATGTTGAAGATTGGGAAATTATAAGAGAATTAAATTTACTTAATACAGATACTGAAGTATTATATAGAAGTTTTAACTTATTAAGTGGTGGCGAACAAATAAAGATACTTTTAATAAGTTTATTTTTAAAAGGTAATAACTTTTTACTTATAGATGAGCCTACAAATCATTTGGATATTGAAACACGAAATAATTTAGTAAATTATTTAGAAAAGAAAAAAGGATTTATATTAGTATCTCACGATAGAAATTTTTTAGATAAAGTTGTAAATCATATAATTTCTATAAATAATACTAATATAGAAATACAACAAGGTAATTTTTCATCTTGGAAAGAAAATAAAAATAGGCAAGATAATTTTGAAAAAATACAAAATGAAAGATTGCAGAAAGATATAAATAGACTTGAAATAGCTTCTAAAAATTGTGCAAAATGGTCAAATGAGGCTGAAAAAACAAAAAATAAAAAATATAATTCAGAAACTACAATAGATAAAGGATATATAGGACATAAAGCAGATAAAATGATGAAAAAATCAAAAGTTATGGAACAAAGAATAGAAAAAGCAATAAATGAAAAGACTAATTTGTTAAAAAATATAGAGGTAAATGATACATTAAAAATTATTCCTCTAAAAAGTAATAAGAATCCATTAATTTTTGCACATAACTTGCAGATAAAATATAGTAAAGAAACGATATTTAACCCTATTACTTTTGAAGTTAATAATGGCGATAGGGTTGCACTAATTGGAAAAAATGGCATTGGTAAATCAAGTATATTAAAACTTATTTTAGGAGAAGAATTACAGTATAATGGAGAGTTTATGGTTGCAAATGATTTAAAAATATCTTATGTTTCTCAGAGTACAGAAGATTTAAAAGGAAATTTGAGAACTTTTGCTTACGATAATAAAATAAATGAAAGTATTTTTAAAGCAATGTTAGTAAAAATGGGATTATCACAATTTGATTTTGATACTAATATTCAAGATATGAGTGAAGGTCAAAAGAAGAAGGTTCTAATTGCAAAAAGTATTTCAGAACAGGCTAATATTTATATATGGGATGAACCTTTAAACTATATTGATATATTGACAAGAGAACAAATAGAAGATGCTATTCTAAATTATAATCCTACCATTATTTTTGTAGAACATGATGAGAAATTTATTGAAAAAGTGGCAACAAAAATTATAAATTTGGTAAAGTAAGTGAGAGACAAATTACAATTTTAAGAGGTGTTTAATAATGAGCAAATATGAGCCATTATGGAAGTATTTAAAAGAAAATAATAAAGAAGATTATAAATTATCTTATGAAGAAATTAGAAATATTTTAGGTTTCGATATAGACCATTCATT
>JAGBDU010000021.1 GCA_017937285.1 Clostridia bacterium | reverse complement strand
CTACTTCCTTGCTATTTACGCTTTACTCATAACATTACTGTCATAAGCACAAAACTCGCTATTGAGTGATTGGTTAGACCTTTCTCAAACAGGATTTCCACCTGCTAGATTACTTCCCCTTTGCTGGGCGCACAATTACTAGTTATCGCTAACATTATACCATATTTTTTAAATATTACATATATTTTTTGATATCAAATTATTTAAAGTAGCAAGTATTCCAATCTCAAAATAAATATCCTTCAAATAACTCCTTACTGTGCTTTTAGAAACATATAATTCATCTGCAATAATATCTTCAGGAATATTACCAAAAAACTTATATTCAACTATTTTCAGTTTTGTTTTATCACATTTTCTAAAATCCTGAAGCACATTATCTATTAACTCTTTCCACTTTTTGTATTCATTTATTTTGCTATCTATACTAATATTTTTTATTACTTGTCCTTCAGTTGCTCTACTAATTTTATTTTTACTTCTTATTGAAGAATTTATATCTCCACCACTTACTGTATCTTTCTCAAGTTCTAACTCATTTATTAATCTATCATATATTGGGTATTCATATAATTTTTTTCTAATAATCTTTTTTACCTTTTTAGTAACCACTTTGTACCTCCTAAAATAAAAAAATCACAACTCTTTAGTTGTGTTACATATCTAAATCCATTTCATCTTCTTCAGTATTTGCTGAAGTAAAATTATTATTTTCATATAAACTATCTAAAAATTCTTTAAGATATTCTCTTTGTTCATAATTATTAAAGCTTTTCTTTTTAGTAGCTTTTTTATCTTTTCTTGCCTCCAATTCTTCCACTCTTATAATTACCCATCTTTTTATTGTTGCATAATCGCTTTCATACTCTACTCCCTTTGATTTCTTATATAAAGATAATTCTTCTATACATTTTTTAGTTTTATTTTCTCCGTATTCTTCTAGTAATTTTTTATATTCATAATCATAAAGAAATACATTTTCATTAAATTTTTCTTTTCTGACTGTGTGTGTATTTATATTATTATCTTTGACTTTTTCATCAATACCCTCTTGATTTTTTAGTATATAGGGGTATTGATTATTTAGTCTATAGGGTACATCATTTGGAAATATTCTCCTACAAATTATCTCTTTTTTCTCGTTTCTCATTATATCTACAAAAACATAATTGTTCCTTCTTAAATCAGTTATCCATCTTGAAACTGTTACAGGATCTACTCCTAACTTTTCTCCTAAATATTTATTAGAAGCATAACAATAGCCTTCTTTATTTGATAGTGCTGTTATAAGAGCATAAAGCAATTTTTCATTAGGTTTTAATCGTTCATTAAATAGAACCGTAGCAGGTATTACTGCATAATATCCTATTCTTTGTATCTCTTCATCCTTCACAACGGCTATCACTTTCCTTTCCTGCAATTATACAAGCATATAATATCAAGCTTATATTTGCTCCTACTATTAGTCCTATAATTAATCCTATCCAAAACATTTTTATTACCTCCATATTTAAACCAAATTTCTCATTTTCGCATTTTTATATACGAACTCAATTAACTTGTCCTTTATTATTTTTTGTTTCTTAAAATCGAATTTAAGAGTTTCCTCAATCTCATCTTTAGATTGCTTTTGAAAATATTTTAGATTTATAAAATCATAATATTTCGGATATTTTTGCATCAAAAAAGCAAGTACCTTTTTTATCAGTACTTGCCATCTCTTAAATTCTAGTATTTTTTTATTTTCTATTATCTTAATAACTTGATTTTCTAAAGTATTATTGCATACTGTTATTCCTTTCCTCCATGCACTCCCACTTACATTAACACTATTTATCAAGCCATCTTTTATCTCATCAATCAGTTTATCTATATTACTATAGTTATATAAATAATACTCTATCTTTTTGTAATCAGTTTTATTCATGTTGCCCTATTCCTCCTTCTAGTAACTTTTCTAGTTCAAGAAATAGGTAATCTTCATCTATCTCATACATATTATTTTCAATAAAATTCATTATTGTATCTTTTATGTAATTGTCATTATATAGCTCAAAGTCATTTATATAGTCTCCTAATTCTTTCTTATTATATGCTAATATAGAATTGCATATAATATCAACTTTATCTTCAGCATTATAAATTGCAATTTCTAATTCTTCTAGTGTTTGTTCAAATAGCTCTAACATATTATTTAATTCTTCTATTTGTGTTATTCCATCTTGTGATATTCTAAGCCATTCCATAAAGTAATAATCCTCAATAAATTCATCATATTCTTCATATATATTTTCTAATTTATATGATATTCTTTTTAATCTTGCAATTTTGTTTATTTCATTAATTAATTTATCAATTTTCCCTTTATACATATAAAACCTCCAAAAAAAATAATCCCAAATGCCTTGAGATTACTTAGTATATTTCACTTCACTTTAATATTATTTCTTTCCCTTTATTTTCCCTTTATTTTCCCTTTATTTTCCCTTTATGAAACAAATTTTAATGATTTTTAACGGTTTTTAATGTACTTAAATGGATTACTTCAAAATTTATAAAAGTCCCTATTTCTCAACGAAAACGGGACTTTTCAATGGTTGCGGGGGTAAGACTCGAACTTACGACCTTCGGGTTATGATCCCGTAAGTGTTGATATTGTTGAGTTTGGTGTAATCATGTTATGCTTTGTTGGAGTAAGTTAATCGGTGAAATTGTAGATTCTTTGTTTGTGTTAAAATGTGTTTAAAATCGTGTAATTTTGTAGAGAGTGTGACCAAGGTGTGACAAAGAAACCGTATTTCAAAAGCCGTACTTTTATATTATAATCCGTATTTTCGAATGCAAAACCCGGACTCTTAAAATTAAAGTCCGGGTTTTATTTTATACTATTTCTCTTTTTTAATTCTTCAATTACTCTATATGCACTTGTATGAGGATTTGCTTCTTCGCTATCTATAACTTGTCCATTTTCTTCTTGATATTTTTCAATTTTCTTAGCATTTACTATTGCAATATCTGTTTTATTTTCAATTATAGGATAAACATTCATACTTTCGGAATAATTAGGTATTTTGTTTTTCATTTCATTTTTAACTTGCTTACTACTTTGGTAATTTTTTGATGTATATCCATAATGTAATATGTACCAATATTCAAATGTAGGCGTTGAAGTTATCAATTCTATATTATTTTGATTACATATTTCTTTTGCTGCATTTATCTGCTCTTGTTTATTTTGATTTACATCTGTATCTATTAGAAGATAAATTTTATCTCCATATTCTGTTTTAATATCTTCACTTCTTATAAAATCAACTAAGTCATTAGCCATACCAACTGGATCTGTATGTCTTCCAGTAGAGAATTTTATAATACATTCTCTACTCGAAAAATTTTTTAAATATGTCGTTTCAGTTTTATTTTTTCCTTCACATCCTATTGCAATAATTGATTTTGTTTTTCTTTGGTTGCGATTTCTTTTTCTCTGTTCTAGTCTTCCCATAAGCTATTACCTGTAGCCAAAAAAGGAATTGCACCATATCTACCATTCAAATATCCTTTTTGAACATTTTCAGTTTTTCTTACTGAAAAATCATCTAATGGGTATAGTTCAGTAGTTCCTTTCTTTGGTTCTTTCTCTGTAAACCATATTTGATCTCTTCTAAAATTATCTAATGATAATAAATTAGTATCATGTGTATTAAATATTAATTGTGCATTATTTTTATTTATTTCACTATTATGAAATAATTTTATTATAAATTCTACTAATAAAGGGTGTAAGCTTTTATCTATTTCATCTACAATTATTACTTTTCCTTTTTCAAAAGCTTCCTTTAAGATAGGACTAAAGAAAAATAAACTTTGTGTTCCTAATGATTCCTCTTGTAATTCTAATTCATAATTTTCTTTATCTCCATTTTCATTTTCTATTTCATGAAGTGTAGATATTCTTACTTCTTTTTGTACTATATTTTCATTTGGAATTTTAACATTATTAAATGCTATTATATTATTAAGATTCATATCTTTAACTTCAAAATTATAATCTTTTATAAGAATATCTGCTTGTTTTAATAAGTTAATTGTAAATTTCTTTAAACTTCCCTCTTCGTCTTTCTCAAATTTATCAAATGCATATCCTCCAACATTCATATAATCATTATAAGTGTCTATATCTTCTGAAAACCATATATATGCATCTTTAGTTTTTTCATAGTTCCAAGCCGTAGCTGTTGATAAGAATAATTTTTTTTCTGTATTTTTAGTTGCCAATTCTTCTAACTTACTTTGTTCTGATTGAGTAAATTTGTATTCATTTATATTTTTTCTTTCAAAAATTAAACTTGGTTTAGCTGATAAATATTGATATAAATATTCCGTATATATTCTATTAACGTCTGCTGAAAATCCATATATATATTTGATATTATTTTTTATAAAAACAAATTTAAATTCACAAGGTTCATTAACTGTTTTTGAATCAAATTTAAAAGGTTTCATTTCTATTAATGGTTCATTAATATTTCTTAAATTTGATCTTCTAACTGTTAAAATTGCTGCTGTTAATGCTCTCATAAAATTTGTCTTTCCTGATGCATTTGCACCATAAATAGCAGTTGATTTTAGATATCCTTCACCTGTTTTTTCATCCTTTATAATATTTTCTATGTTTTCATCGCCAGTACCAGCTACCATGCTGAATGTCATCTCATCTTTAATCGACATAAAATTTTTAACACTAAATTCTACTAACATATGAGTTCCTCCTTACTATATTATATTATAGAATTCATAAATTGTAAACACTTTTTAAAATTATTTTTCTCTTTTTTGTATTTTTTATTCATTTATTAAAATAATATTTCTATTTTTCGTGTTTTTTTATGTTTTTTTGTATTTTTTATTCATCTTCGATTGACTTATCTACAATTTTATTATATAATAATTTTAGCAATAAAAAAATCCTAATGCTATAATAAACATTAGAATTAGTTCTATATAACCCTTGCCAAGTTATATTTTCTTTATTATAGCACTCATTATTGCTAGAAGTCAATACTTCAAGGATAGAAAACGGAGGAAACAATAATGAAAAAAGATCAACACATCACGCCCAAAGGCGACTTGTGGCAAGTGATTGGTGCTGGCAATTCAAAACCTACCAAATTATTTAATACTCAAAAAGAAGCTATATCGTACGGTAGAGAAATTGCTAAGAATCAAAGTTCCGAATTAGTTATTCATGACAAACATGGTAGAATTCGTGACAAAGACAGCTATGGCAATGATTCTTGTCCACCTAAAGACACAAAATTTTAACAATAGGAGATGATTATTCATCTCCTATATTATCATCTTTTATATAAAAATACCTTTTACTTTCTTCGTAATCTTTTGCTAATTTATAGCAATATATTTCATTAAAATTAAATTGTCTTAGGTATTCTTTTTCATTTATTAAATTTTTAAATGCTTCTTCTTGTGTATTTCCAGATGCTATTCCAATTAATTGTGAATTCTCACAGTCTGGTTCTATACACTCTGAATCTGGTTGGTATGTATAGCCCTCATTTGTTAAGAATAAATAATTATTCATCTAATCACCCTTTTATTTATTTTTTAATAGATTAATTAATCTGTCATTTTTATATATTCTGTCTCTTCCTATTTTTTCAGATGAAAGGAATCCCGCTTCTTCTAATTGATTTAGATATGACATTGCAGTTTTTCTTGTAACTCCACATATATTTTCAATATAGTTTATCTTTGTGTATACTTCGAAAAATAATCCTTCTAATAATTCTTTACTATATATTTTAGGTAATTTTTCTTTTAATTCTTCACCATAGATTTCCATCTCACTTTGAATGTCTTTAATTAGCTTCATTGTTTCTTCTGCAGTTTCTTCTATTCCAATTAATATATATATAATCCACTCTTCAAAATTATTTGTTTCTCTTACTTCTTTAAATAATTTGTAATATGTTTGTTTATTATCGTTAATGTATCTACTTAAATATAGAATTGGACTATCTAATAAATCCTTTAGTACTAAATATAAAATATTTAATATTCTTCCTGTTCTTCCGTTACCATCATAAAATGGATGAATTGATTCAAATTGATAATGTATAATTGCAAGTTTTATTAAAGGATCTATCATATCATCAGTGTTTATATATTCTTCTAAATTCTTTAAATATTCTCTAACTTCTTTTTCTGTTTCTGGTGGAGTATATACAACTTCTCCTGTTTTTGAATTCTTTAAAACTGTTCCTGGAATTTTTCTAATTCCTGCATTATTGTGTTCTATTATAGATTGAATTTCTACTAAAATATTAGTAGTTATTATTTCTTTTTCTTTTACTAAATTATAACCTCTCCATATAGCACTTCTGTAATCCACTACTTCTTTAGCACTTTCATTTTTATAATTACTTTGAGTCATTGCTTTATATATTTCATCATGTGTAGTCACTATATTTTCTATTTCACTACTGTCTTTCGCCTCATTTATTGTTATAGCATTTATTAATATATGTTGATTTGGTATTGTTCTTGCATATCCTTTTAATTCTGCAAGTGCTCTATTAGTTCTTGCTAATTGTTCTAATATTCTTACTGTTCTGAAATTATCTTCTGGTGGCAACATTTTTAATTCATGTTTCATTTTTTTCTACCTCCATATGTGTATTATAATATAAAATTTACACATATGCAATAAATATGTGTAAAAAAATAAAAAAATTACACGTATTTTCAAAACATGTGTAATCTTTTCTTAGTGATGTTTTTTTATCTTTTTATATTTTCTTTGCTATTTTTTATAATCTCTAAAATATATATAATAAAAACTATATAGTTATATATTTTTTATTTTAAAAAGTCCACTAGAATTTCCTGAAACCGTCTATATATTTATGTTCTACTTTAGTGGATTTTTCTATTTTATTAGTGTCTTATCGAAAATATATGTATCATATCCATTATATACACCTTTTTGTACTAATCCTGTTGATTCAACTTCTTCATAAAATTTATTTCTACCTTTATGAATATATCCTGAATCTTTGCAATAATTAATATAGTCTGCAAATACTTCATTTCTTTTTCTGACTCTTCCGCTTCTTAATAAACATCTATTTATAAAATTATTTCATATCATATTCCCACAAACTCAATTTACCTTTTGCTTCTATTGGCTCACCAAATACTTCTACATTTTCTAGCTGCCAACCATAATTTTCTTTAAAAGAACTATCTGTGTATATATCTTTATTTTCTTTTAATAACATCGCTTTAAATTCTGGTGACATTTTCACACAATCTACTAATGTTACTTTTCCTAATATTTTTCCTGCTGGCAAATCTTCTGGAATATATTTTGATAATCTTTTTATTGCTTCTTTATCTATTCCTTTTCCTGCATGGATTAGTAAATCTCCTCTATATTTAGTTTGCCAACTTCTAAATTCAAATCTTTTATCACCTTGCATTATTAACGTTGCCCAAGGTTGCTTTATAGTTAATACTTTCATATTTTTCTCTCCTTAAGTATTTCCTTAAATAATTCTCTAGTATTATCATATGTAATTGTTTCAATTGCCTCATCGAAATCTAACCATTTTATATCATTCACTTCACATTCCTGTGCTTTTATCTCTCCACCTATACATTTGGCAATAAATAATACTACTTGTTTTAGTTTTCCTTTATCTGTTACATATTCCATTGTATATCTTTTATTAGCATCAATTTCTACATCTAAATTTGTTTCTTCTTTTACCTCTCTAATTGCAGTTTCAATCTCTGTTTCATTTTTTTCAACATGTCCTTTTGGAAATCCCCAATGCCCTTTTGTTTGCTTGATTAATAGTACTTTATTATCCTTTGTTATAATGCATCCACAAGATTTTTCCCTTTCTTTATTAGTTCTTTTATTTAATCTCTTATCTAATTCTACTTCTGCTTTTTTCACGAAATAATTATCTGTATAAATTGGTATCTCAATTTCATTAATTTTTTTAATTAATTTTTCTATAGTATCTAATTCCTTGTTTTCTTCAGTTTCTATTTCTATTAAATTATCTCCATTTTTTATATCTTTAATTGCTAATTTAAATCCATCTTTTTCGTATACTACATCATCTTCTTTTATATTCATAATTTCTTTGTACCCTATTACTTTTAATAATTTCTTAGCATCCTCTATTTCTAGAATATCACAATTAACAGCTTCTTGATTTAATATGTTGCCGGACTCATCAAAGTTTTTAATTTTAAATGTTATTAGTTTTGTTCTTCTATTTGACATCTTCCCTATAATATCTCTTACTAATACTGCTTTAGATAAAATGTCTCTTGTATTTATCTTATCTAAATTCACTTCTTCAGGTATGAAATATGTATCATCCATTGAAAATTTGTCTATTATTTTAAATCCTTTTTCTTTTATTATCTTATAGAACTCATTTAATTCACATTTAATTTTTACCGTTATTTCATTACTCTCTTTTAAACTCATCTTATTCTCCCTTCTATTTTTTCTTTGCTATTACATTGAATATATGCCAACGCTTCATTTTGCCTAAACCAGTAGCTCCATCTTTTTCAACTTCTTTAAACTCTATAATCTCAAAATCTTTAAATAATTCTATTACCTGCTCTTTTGTTAGAAAAGTCATTTCTTCTTTTGTACTTTTCCATTCATCGTTATTTCCGAAGAAATTACCGACGAAATATCCATCTTTTAAAATGCTATCATTTATCTTATTCCATAATTCTTTAAAATTATTTTTATTGCAGAATGGGAGACAATAATTAGCTACAATTAAATTACTTTTTTCTAATTCAAGGCTTTCAAAATTTTGATTTTGGAATCTAAATTTTTCTAACTCTTCATTATTTAATCTTTTAGAAATTCTTTCTTCAACACTTTCTCTATCAATTGCAAGTACATTCCAGCCATTTTTTATTAAATATACTGTATCATTTCCAGCACCACAACCTAGTTCAATTGCTTTACCTGGATTACATTTTACTTCTTCAATCAAATATTGCACATTGTTTCTAGGCTTTTCCGATTCTGTATTATCATAATATTTTTCAATATTTCTCATATTATCAAATCCCTTTATAATTCAAATTTATATAACTTTTCACCATTGTTTAAATTTTTTATAAATTTAGCACCAAATTTTTCATAATAATTATTTAAGTCGGTTTTTAAGAATATTTCTTTATAATTTCTTCGCCTGCTTTCTTCTAGAATTGCATTATTCAATATTTTTGAATATCCATTTCCTCTATATTCCTTTTTTACATACATTGTTGCATACCAAGGCGTTAAATTTATGCACTCATCACAATCATTTGGAAATATTGAAATAAATCCAATTAATCTATCATTACTTAACAATATTAATTTGCAAAAGTCATCATTTTTTAAGTTACTTTTTATTTTCTCTATTTTTTTAACAATTCTATTTTCCTTATCCTTTTCTTTATTATCCGCCCATTCTTCATATTCCAAAATGGCAACTTCTTCTAGAAACTCTAATTTGTTTAAAAGATTATATACTTCAACCATATGAATCACCTCTATTGTTCTGGAATTTGTTCTCCACAATTATACCACTTCCTGTGAATTATTGAAATACATTTCCTGTTAAAACTTGTCTAGCCACGCCAAGACTCGCCCTAATTGTGACCAAAGTGTGACAATTTTGCCCAAAAATGCAAGAAAAAAGCACCTGCTAAAATCTAGCAAATGCTTCATTTTATTGTGGTTGCGGGAGTAGGACTCGAACCTACGACCTTCGGGTTATGAGCGAGGTTTGACCGGTTTTTGTGGTTTTGTGAAAATTAGAGTTTTTGTTGGTATTTCAGTATTTACAAGAGTTTTGATTTATAGGACATTTGTGCATTTTTAGGGCATTTTTGGAGAAGATTTTACCCAATTTTTACCCAATGAGTATGGTACGTTTGTTCTTGGATTTTTGGCTCTTGTCGATACTTTTTGAAAATGAAAAATTTTAATTTTTAGGAGGATTTAGATTATGAATAATTTAAGAGAAGTTAATGATGATATTTTGAAAGATTGGTTAGAATTTAGAGAGGAAGATTTGTGTTCTTTGACTTGTGATGAGGATAGAAAGCATTTTGTTTATTTTGATGAGATTTCTGAGAGGATTTTGAAAAATGTTCCTGAGCAGAATAAAAAGTATGTGCAAAAGCAACTTAATCTGCTTGATGAAAATTTTATGGATTATATTTTTTATTGGAATGAGAAGTATTATAGGAATGGGTTTTGCGATGGAGTGCAGCTAATTGGTGGTAGTTCTTATAAATAATTAAAGAAGTCCGATTTCTCGGACTTCCTTTTTATTGTTGTATATTATTGATACCTTCAACTATTGATTGTAACATAAAATATATTTGCTCTATATAATTTTTATTATTTTCATCTAGATTAGATATATCTTCACTCAATTCTTCCAATTTATATGTATTTTCTTTTTTATAATCAAGAAATTCAAGTATATTCTTTGCAGAAATCTCTTTATTTTCATCTGATAATATAAGACTTCTATTTTCGTTTGAACTCAAATATATTTTATTAGTTGGTTCATATTCTATTTTAATTTTAATTTCCATATAATCTAAATCTCCTTTCGACTGCTTCTTTGCCTCCATCCATTATATCTGCCACTTCATCAATTATTTTATATTCTTGACAATTATATTCTAAGCATCCATCTTTAACAGTAATTTCATTTTTATAGTTTTTATTCAAACAAATTACATTATCAACATCTAAGTTAACAACGAGCAATGGATTATGTGTTGCTATAATAATTTGTTTATAATCTCGAACTTGCTTTATGTATTTAAGAAGCTCTTGAGTAATTTTAGTACTACTTATATCATCTTCTGGCTGATCTATAATGATAATATCATAATCTTTACTCAAATCATTAAATAAAAAATCATAATGTATAGCAGAAATTTCTCCTGGTGTTTCACCAACTGTGTTTTTTAGTCCATCTTTTTCAATAAATGTTTCTTCACTTAAATATTCTTCTATAAATTTATCAACTTTATTGTACCATGTTTCAATCTTTCTTATATCTTTTATTCCTTGAAGTGCTTCTTCAAGTTCTTGATTTGATGTAATTTCTAATATACGTTCTTTTGAATATGATTTATTAAAAAGTTCTTCATAAAATTCATCTTCCAAAAATAATCCATCAAATTTAGCTTTTTTTACAAATGTAAATCCTTGATATAATTTTTTTGAAACACCAACCATTTTATCAGGAAACTTTGGCATATCTGGTTTGTTTGCAAGTCTAATAATATAATCTATTATTAAATTGCAAAAATCATTTTTTTCTTGCTTATATTTTACATTCTCTTTTTCTTTATCAGTTCTATTTTTATCCATTTCAGCATTAAAGTTTCTTAAAGCGGAAATAATTAAGTTTCTAATCTGATTATCGACTTCTATATTTTTTGATTTATTTAATATTGATTTTTGAATTGCATCTAATTGTTCATTTATAATGATGATTTTATCTTCATACTCTTTATAAAACTCTTGATTAAAACTAATTTCTGCTTTAAAAGAGTTTATTATATTCTCCAATGATTCACTTCTACTTTTGTATTTATTTGGAGATGTTTGTATATCAATCTTTACTGTTGGAATATAAAGATTATCTTTTTCTAATATAAGACTTATTTTTCCTTCATTTAACTTATTTTTAATTTTTTCTGTTTCTATATTATAGTTTATATAATCAATCATATCTTTAGCATATTTTTGAATGCTTTCCTTAAACGATGTTTTAGTAGCTATTGGATTATAATATTCTGAATTATTGAATAATTCTCCTTTTTTTACTTGATCAATTATTTGATTTTGTTCAACATAATAAATATTAGGTTGTCCACTAACCCTTTTGGTTACATTATTTTTTTCTGCCAAACTTTTATAATGTTTTTTTAATTTATCCTCATTATTAAGAAATTCTAATAAAAATGTTTTTCCTGAACCATTATCTCCAATAATGGCATTAATTCCATTGCTTAATAAAATTTCGTTGGAATCAAATTTTATAGATCTAATTATATTTGTATTTTTATTTTGTACTCTATTAAATCTATTTTCCATATTAGTAAAAGCAAATATTAGTCCATCAAAATTAGGTAAAGCTTTAATTTTTGTAACATAATTTCTATTAGGAGCATTTGAATCTTTACAAGGATAGTATTCCCATTGATGACAATCACTACCTATTATAGTTGCAACATTTTCATTTGCCTTTTTTAAGCTATTAATTAGCATTCCTTGTACACTTGGTTTTTGATATTCTAATGCATTTATATATCCTGTTCTTATAAAATCATAAATATCACTTACTGAATTTGATAAACTTTTAGGGCCACCTTCTTCGTTATCAAAATGTTTATGTTGATGAGCTATCAAAATAACATTCAATCCAATCTCTCTAAGTATTCTTTCAAAATCTCCACGGGTATAAAACCCATCTTGTTTTTCTATTAAATTATTATTAATAGTATCTTCAATATCCTTTAACTTACTTTCCTCTTTATCATCAAATATTGCTATTATATGGCAACATGGTTTACCCTCTTCTATTTGAACATCAAATTCAACTCCAGGTAAATTCTTATATACATTTTTAAACAAATTTTGAGATATTCTATTTTTTATAGCCAAATACAATTCATAACTAAACCTATTATGGTCTGTAATAGCAAACATATTAACGTTATTTTCATTCAGTTTTTGCAATAGTACATCAATATTCTCAATACTTGAATTTTGGACATATCCATCACTTTCTTTGTAATCACTAAAAATTGAATGAATATGTAAATCAATACTAATAATGTCATTTAATTTATTCATACATATACTCCTTTCTCTTAAAAATCATACAATCATTATACATATTTTTAATTAAATATTTTGTCGAAACTTGTCTTTTATTATCAAAAAAGCAAAATAATCCTGTAATTATTAATTACTCTCATACTTTGCTTTTCTTGTGTAAACTTATTCTAAATACTCTTTTAATCCATCAACGATTTTATATACTTTAGTCATTGGATTTCTTTGTGAAGCTTGTCCATCTTTATTTAATTCTTCCATATATTCGCAATTTTTTATCGCAGTATGTAGCTTTCCTTCGCCAGTAACTTTATCAAATATATTTGTATCGTTTTTAGTATAATCACCTAAACCTTTTTTCTGAAATTCTTTGCTAAGTTCTTGTAATACATCATCTTTTGAAACATACCTGTTTACTTTCTTAAAATGTGCTAATAGCCAAAGTTCAAAATTAGGATTAGACCAAGCTACATTATAATTGCAATTATCTATCGCTGAATTAAATTGTTCATCATTATACTCATCTTTGTCAAATACTACCCAGACTTGTCCATATACTTTATTAGCATGATTAACTGTTTTTTGAGTATATTTTACTAAAGATGTTGTATTCATTCCTGTCCCTTTTACATCAATATTCGGAATTAAAACATCTACTTTATTGCCGTACTTATCATTAATTTTTCTTTTTAGCCCATAAAAATAGTTAGGTTCTGTCTTCTTTCCTTCACATACTATTAAGTAATTGGCTGGTGCTTGCCTTTTACTCTTTAATCTATCTTTTCTAGAAATATTATTATTTTTCATAATCTATATCAAATTCTTCCAATACTGGAATAGCACCATATCTTCCAGTTAAATAATCTTTATTGTATGTTGCATCGTTTCTTACTTTTTTACCTGCATTTTTATCATCTTCTAGTATATAATCAGATAATGCATATATTTCTGAAATACCATCTTTATCTTTTTCTGCAAACCATATTTCGTCTCTTCTAAATGTTTCTTTATTTAGGTTTACTGTGTCATGTGTTGAATATATTAACTGTCCATTGCCTTTATTTGTATCACTATTATGGAATAAATTAATAATATATCTTGTTAATAATGGATGTAGTTTTGCGTCTAATTCATCAACAAATAATACCATACCATTTTTTAATGCATCCATAAAGAAATCAAATAAGTGAAACATTTTTCTAGTTCCATTAGACTCTAAATAAAATGGTAATGCTTTTAACTCTCCGTTTTCTCCTCTATGAATAACTTCAATATCTATAATGCCATTGTTGCTTTTAACAGCTTCTATCGAATCTGGTGTAGTTTTTATTCCTTCAATTCCAGAATCAAATGTCTTTATAAATTTTAATAGTTCTTTTTTATAATTTTCATCACTCAAGATTTTTAGTGAAACTCTATTATTAATGAACCTTTCAAAATTAGGATTACCTAAATCTAAATATGTGCTGTTTACAAACCAATCATATACATTACTAAAATCTTCATTATTTCTATCTATTTTACTATATATATTTAAGAATAATGTTCTTTCGTCCATATTTACTAACTCTGAAATTTTGTTAGGTTTCATTGATACATTATTATTTTCTCTTTCAAAAATAGAATAAAATTTATTAACTCTTTTCTCAAATAACCATTCTGAAATTATTTTATCTTTTAAAACTTCAAAACCATATTTGTATATTTTATTGTTTTTAGCTAATATTTCTACTTCTAAAGCAATTGGATCATTATTTATCATAAAACTATAAATATTTTCTTCATCTATTGGAGAATTCTTTTTAGAGTCATCGCTTACTAATATTCTTTTTTTCATATAATCAAAAGCCTGTAACACATTAGTCTTTCCGCTAGCATTGGCACCATAAATAGCAGATACTTTTAAATATTCACCATTTTCTGTTTTAGCTACATTATATTCGTGTTCTTTTAATGATGTTGCTTCCATATCTAAACAATTTTCATTTTTAAAAGATTTGAAATTTTTAAAACTAAATCTTATTAACATTTTTAAATCCTCCTTTTCTCTATATATTATATGCTAAAATTTTTAAAATATCAATATTTTTGAGAATTTTTCTCAAAAATATTGACTTTTACTTTAATTTTTGCTATTATTTTATTGTCATCAACTTTCTAATAAAAATCAAAGGAGGAAGGATTTTATCCTAGAAAGGCGGTGATAATTATGGCTTGTAAGAAAACAAGTTCAAGTGTTGCTTCAAAATCTTCAAAACTTTTGAAAGATGGTAGAACTTCAAAAACTACAAAATCTGTAGCTGGCTCTGCTTTATCTCAAAGGCAACCAAAACATACACATAAGAAAAAATAATAAAGGTAAAGCAGGCTCCATATAGAGTCTGCTTATTTTTCTAATACCAATCATAATATGAACCATATTTATCTAATTTATTATTTTTATTATCCATAGATTCTGTATGGTCTCTTTTTCCAAGAAGTTCATCTTCTTCGTCAATAGTAGGGTCAAACCAATTTGCTTTCTTATTAGCCCAATTAATCCATTCTTTTATTTCATCTGTTAAGTTTTCTTTTTTAGAAACAGCATCAATATAATTTCTTATCTCACATGCTATTTTATAATCCTCTGCACAATTTATCAACTCTTTAATTTTTTGTGCTTCTTTCTTTTTGGCATTTCTAATTTTTTCTTTTCTTTCTTCCTCTTCTCTTTGTCTTCTCGCAATTTCTTCTCTTTCTAGTCTTTCATTCTTCGTTTCTTCAGATTGTTCATATAATTTTATAATTATATCTCCTAGTTTATCTTCCAATCTTATTTTATCATTCTCTCTTATGTATTTTCTGTTACCACAAGTTATTTTTAATTTACCATTATAAACATAATCATACTTCCTTATATTAGGCTTATATCCAAATGTATGTCTCTTTTGGGATTCCTCATATTCTAATAGCTTTTTTGCCTCTTCTTTAGTTAATTCATGCATTACTTTATCTTGTAATTCTTCTATTTCAACTGTAATACGTTCTTCACGAACTTGTAGTGAAAAATCGTTGTTTACTTTTCCTCCTAGTTCTTCTATTGCAAAGTAAATCGCACTTAATATCTTCATACATCTATCTTTTTGTAGTTTTGATATATTAGAAAAATATCCCTTTTCTACATAATCATGAACATTATAATAAGGATTAAAATAGTTAGCTTTTCTTTCTTCTCTTCGTTCTTCTTTTTTCTTATTTTTATATTCAATAATTACTTTATGATTTCTCTTATATTTATCTACACTTAGGTCATAAATAACTTCAGCTACCTTCTTTTTTTCACCTTCTTCTAGAAAATTTAGAAAATTAAATTCTTGAATAAATTTGTCTTTATTACTAACTTTTTCATCAATCAATACTCCAGTATTTTTTAATGGAATTTCAATTTCTTTTTCTTCTGATTCTGTCAATTCAACAATTTCAGTTGAAAAATCCAATCCCATATTCTTCTTAGTCCAATATGCCGAAGATGGATATGGAATATTATTTTCTTTGCAAGCTTGTACCAATTTTGTATAATTTAGTCCATATTTTTTAGAAACACCTGTTAATGAAATATCCCAAATTTCATCATAAAGTTTTTTTCGTTCAAATTTTATAGATAAACTATCCATAAAAATCTTCCTTTCCTTCAAATTTCTTTTCTTTATTTTCATACTTTCCTAGCGAAAACGCATACTCATATAGTTCTAGTTCTCTTGTTCTGCGTTTTCGCTTAATATAAAAAGTAATTCATTTTTCATTGATTCAAATTCTTTTATGATAGTTTCCAAATTCTTCTCAATATTTTGAACTCTAACTTCAGATATTTTTCCATATTTATATGCAATCAACCTTTCAGCAACTATATAATATGACCAACTCTCTGAAAATCCCCTATCATTTTCTTCATTATGAACTGCAAAACCTATCGGTAATAAATTATTTCTCATACCAATAGAAACAGCATTAGCTGAAATTCCTAGATAATCCCCTGCAATTTGACAGCTTATTTTAGATTTATTTATAATATCATCATCTGTATATTTTGCCATAAACTCCGCCTCCTTATTTATATATATTTTTTTTTAAAATCACAATTTTTCTATATTCAATTTATTTATCAAAACTTTTTCTTAATATTTTAAATGTTGCTCGCATTAAATCATATAGTGCATAGAAAGAAAAGCATGCACTCATAGATATAATAAAATTAAAAACATATTCTTTTAAAGAACCTATCTTTACTATTCCTAAATCTAAATTTAATGCATTTTTAAAGAATGGAATATCAACATGTTTCATAAAATCAAGAATAATTATTATAATTGTCATAAAGAAAATTAACATCATATCCTCTTCAAAACTTCCTAATAATTTTTGCAATCGTTGCTTTGATTCATCGTTTTTCATACTATCTTTTTTTAATATTTCTGAAATTGGAGCATATATAAATGTATATGCTGTTAAACATAATCCAAGCAACGTGAACAGGAAAGGTGCTAACACTTCAACATTTATTATAAATGATTCTCTTGTAGTTCCCACAAAAAAACTTAAAATTGTAATTAAACTAATTATTGTTATCTTCTTTTTCATCCAATTCCTCCTTAAATTTTTCTATGGTTTCTATTTTTCTCATTTCATATTTTATTGTTTCAACTTTTTTCTCATCTAATAAGTTATTTATTTCTTCTCTAAAAAACTTTATGCTAATCTTTTTACTTTTCTGCTTACTATTAGCAGATTTTGTCTCTCCGTTTTTATCTTTATAGTTCAAACGCCAAGTTCCTCCACCGGCACTTGTATATTTTACAAAAGACTCTATTCCTTCTTTATTTGGCTTCAATCTTCCTTCTGAATTAGAAAAATTTAAAGAAACATTGCTAGCTCCAACATTATCTCTAGCATCATTTAAAAAGCTTGTTGCATCATCACTTGCATCAAATAAATTAGGAACTGCTAAATTAAAATTTAAATTTTTCACTTCATTATCTTCTATAAAAAAACTCCAAAATTCCTGTTCTTCTATAATTGGATTTATATCAATAGTTGCATCTATCTTTTTTAAGTATTTATTCATTATATTTTGTATAACATCGCTACATGTATTATAATTTTCAAAAATTATTGTTTTAGATTCTATTAAAAATTTCTGTGTTTTTAATTCTACAAAGACATTTATAAAAGGATAATCTTGGTCTTTTGTTCCAATTATTTTCTCACGAGTCATTTCGTATTTATCATAAATTCTTTCTCTTGCCAACTGACAATGTATAATTGTGTCATATTGATTAATAAAAATCAAATAATATCTTCTTTTTTGATACTCTGAATCTACTCTTCCATTTTCTTTTAATTCTTTAAAAAAATTTGTAAAAACTTGATTTTTATCTTTTGAATTATTTTCAAATCCCAAACTAAATAAAGTAACTTGATTAGGAAAGATAATATTACCTCTAAATCCATAAAATTCAATTGTTTCTTCCATAAATTGCCCCCTTAGTAAAGAAAAAGTAAAGATATACTCCCTACTTTTTTCTTTAGTGCTATATATTTAATTTGAGCTTATTGTATCACATTTTTTAAAAATTTTCTACATAACCTTGCTCATTTCAACAAATTTCTATATAATAATCTTGAAGGAGAATATTATGGATAATTTACCTTATATAAGAAGTTCAAAAGAATCAATTGTTCAATACGCACTTAATCTAAAAGAAAAAACATTTAAAGACGTTTTATTAAATGACCCTAATATTACAGATGAAGATAGAGCTGTATTATTTGAATACTATAATAACCCTAAATCAAAAGGGTCATTAGGTCAATTAATAGAAAAACATTTTTTCTTCTATGATATAAATAGTAATTCTGAGGCAGATTTTAATGAAGCTGGAGTTGAATTAAAAGTTACTCCATATACTATAAAATCTAACGGTGACTTAAGAGCAAAAGAAAGACTTGTACTTACTATTATTAACTACATGAAAGATTATAAAGAAGAAGATTTTTTAAAAAGCCATGCATATGAAAAATGTGCCTTAATGCTTTTAATTTATTATTTATACGAACCAAATAAAGAAAGATTAGATTATTTAATAAATTACATTAAACTATTTCAATTTCCAGAAGAAGATTTAGAAATAATAAAAAATGATTATAAAATAATTATTGATAAAATAAAAAATGGTAAGGCAGAAGAAATATCTGAAAGTGATACAAACTATTTAGGTGCTTGTACTAAGGGTGCTAATGCAAACTCTTTAAGAGAACAACCTTTTAGTTCTGAAAAAGCAATGCAAAGAGCTTTTTGTTTAAAAAATTCTTATATGTCTTATATTCTAAACCACTATATTGTAAATAAAACTGAAGAATATGAGTCTGTCATAAAAGATGCTAATATCTTAAAAGAACAAACTCTAGAACAATATATTATTAGCAAACTAGAACCCTATTATAATCAAGATATAGAGTTCTTAAAGCATAAATTTAATATTCCATATCAGGTAACTAATAAATCTTTTACATATTTACTAGCAAAAGGAATGTTAGAAGTAGTAAATGAAAAAATTGAAGAATTTGAAAAAGCTAACATAAAAATAAAAGCTATTAGATTAAGACCTGATGGTATGCCAAAAGAGTCTATGTCTTTTCCGACTTTTAAATATACTGAGATTGTTAAAGAAACATGGTTAGATTCTGAACTATATGAAACTTTTTCAACTACTAAATATTTATTTATGATATATCAGTATGTGGATGAAGACACTTTAATTTTCAAGAAAGCTATGTTCTGGAATGTACCAGAAAAAGATTTAAATACCGAAATAAAAAGAGTTTGGGAAGATACTATTGAAAGAATAAGAAATAATGAATATGATAATTTACCAAGAATATCAGAGAGTCCTATATTACATGTTAGACCTCATGCTAGAAATGCTCAAGATACTTATCCAACATTGGATGGTAAACAAGCAATAAAAAAATGTTTTTGGCTAAATGCAAGTTATATAAAACAACAAATAGAAGGAGAGTAATTATGGCAGGTTATATTTTTTCATTGGGAAAAGATAATGCACAAGAAATATAAAAAAATTGTATATATAATGGTTGCTATTCAACAAATATGAGTCCAATAACTGAAACTACAAGGAATTTTATACCATTTGAAGGTACCTTTGCTGATTATTGTAGTATGAAAACTGGAGATAATATATATTTTTTCACAAATAGAAAAATATATGGTATTGGGGAGCTAATTTGCAAAGGCAATGATTGTAAATTTGTTAATTATCCAACTGCATCCACTCCAATCCAAGAAAATTATGAAAATATATCTAAAGAAATGATATTAAATGATAATCCATCAAATGTTAATAATCGTTGGATTTGTATTTTTAAACCTTCTCCAGAATTTTATTGCAATCCGGTAGATATGGATGATGTTCTTTCATATAAACCAGATACATTTAAAACCTTACGAACTTTTTGGAAAAAATCATTTACCAAAATAAATGATGAAGAAAACAATTCTTTAAAAGAATTTATTTTGTTACGTAATCAGAATAATACAAATACTTATACTTATTCTTCAGACTTTCAAGAAAGAAATGAAAACAAATTTCAAAATAAAGACTATTTATTATCCTATAAACCAATACTTGATTTTGCAACTACACAAGATAATAAAATAAAACACGAAATGGCTTTAGAATCAGCTGTAGTTTTAGAACTAGCTAACAATAAGAATTCTGTGTTTGGTAATTGGGATTATATTTCTCATCAAGTCGAAGCATCTCCTTTTAAACCAATAGATTATATAGATAAAATTGATGTTTTTGGGTATAGATTTTTACCGGATACTAAAATAGTTTCTAAATATTTAATTATTGAAAACAAAAATGAAGAAGCTACTATAGAAGTTGCAGAACAAATAAGTAAATATGTAGATTGGGTAGTTAAAAATTATGCTTATGGTAATTATGAAATGGTAGAAGCATATATTGTTGCACCTAGTTTTTCTAAAGACTTATTAAAAAATGGTAAATCAATTGTTGAAAGAAAATATATAATTTCAAGTCATCCCGTAGAAAATAGAACATGGAACGATTTAAGTTTTATATCTTATAATTATTCAGATAAAGAAATATCTTTAAAAAAAGAAGGAATCTAGTTTCCTTCTTTTTCAAATATTTCATTTAATTGTATACCCATTTTTTCTATAAGTCCAACAACTAATGCATTTCCCATACAAAAATATCTAAAATTTTGTGGCATTCCAGTATTTGTCCAATTGTCTGGGAATCCATTTATTCTCTCTGTTTCTAAAGGAGTTAATAACCTGTAACATTTACTTTTAGGATCTTCTATAACATGTGTACTCCTATTTAAACTACCTTCACTTGTTAGCATGGTTCTAGCTGGTTTTTCTAATGAATCCGGAAAAGCTATTGCTCCTTCTCTAAAATGATATTCGTGTGGAGTTCCTGCTTTTCTTAATATATCTTTTGCACCTTTTAAGTAATTCCATTTTTCTAAATTATCACCTAGATAATATTTGTCTTCCACTCCATCTTTTTCTACAATCTTGTTTAATGATGTATATTTAACTTCTACAGGATTCACATCTTCAGTATAAATCTTTCCATTTCGCATCACACCAGCATTTTTAAAGTCTAATTTAAAGTGTTCTGATACATCATATACATCATCATATTTAAATTCATATTCTTTACCATCAATATTACTTCCTATCTCAAATTGTTTAATAAAAAAACCGATTTTTATGAATGATATTCTCTAGCTTTTCTCCTTCAATATCATGATAATAATTTGTGGTATTTTTACAAGCAAATATAAATGTTCTTCTTCTTCTTTGAGCAAATCCATACTCAGCAGCATTTATAACTCTCCATTCAACTGTATATCCTAAATCATTAAAACAAGCTAAAATTACTCCAAAGTCCCTACCTCTTTGACTAGCTGGCGATTTCAATAATCTATCTACATTTTCAAGAAGAACAAACTTAGGTGCTTTCGTTTCCAATATATCTCTTATTTGCCACCAAAGTACACCTTTTTTTCCTTCCATTCCTTTTGCTCCAGTTCTAGCTACTGAATAATCTTGACAAGGAAAGCCTCCTACTAATAAATTATGATTTGGTATATTATTTTTATCTATACTTGCTATATCTTCATTTATATAATTTTCATTTTTTCCAAAGTGTGATACATAACAATCAAATGCATGTTGACTTTTTTTACCTGGTTCCCATTGATTTGCCCAAACTGTATTCCAATTAGGATCTGCTCTTTCAAGACCAATTCTAAATCCTCCAACTCCTGCAAATAATTCACAAACTGTTTTATCCATTTTGCTCATCCTTTCTATTCTTGCATTA
The DNA here is from genome assembly GCA_017937285.1 of Clostridia bacterium. Taxonomy (GTDB): domain Bacteria; phylum Bacillota; class Clostridia; order TANB77; family CAG-508; genus CAG-492. Next base: position 58,665 of record JAGBDU010000021.1, on the reverse strand, counting down.
TATAATTTTTTCTCCATTTTGTAAAGATCCTTTTGCAAATTTATTATAAAATATTTTAAAAAAAAGATCAAGCTTTTTGGCTTAATCTTTTAATAATTTTAATATATCTTCTGTTATATTTTCTTTTACAGAAACTAATTCTCCATTTTCAATTGCATCAAACATTAATCTTTGTTTTTCTTGCAATCTGTTATATATAATTAAATCAACAGAATCATTTCCATTAGATGGTTCTGAAACCAAATAATAATATCTAGTATAATCTTCAGCTTTTAACCCTAATCTATTTATTCTATCTCTTGATTGTGCCATATGCGTATAATTAAAACTATATTCCATATATACAGCATCATGACAAATAGAATGTAATGAAACTGATTCTGCAAGCGTATTTGGATTAGCAATCAAAACATCAATTTCCCCATTTCTAAATTTATCTATAATATTCTCTCTTTCTTTCAAATCAATAACATTTCCACATATTACTTCAGCATTATAATTATTAGAAATTAATTCTTCCCTAATTTTATATAATGTGTTTGTAAAAATCCCCCATACCAATACTTTCTTTCCTTGTTTAATTAAATCTATTATACATCTTAACCCTTTTTTAAATTTATCGGTATGGTTTATTTTATTAATTAAAGAAATTATATATTCATCTGTTAGCTTAGATTTATCTTCCACATTTTCAATCGTAATATCCTGTTCAAAATAACTTTCATCTGAATCATCTATAAACAAACTATTTACTTCATTATTATCTAAATCAGAAAGCAATAATTTTGGATTTGTCATTGCCTGCATCATTCTAATATAATAAGTAAATGGATTAGATTTATATTTTTGTTTTAAAGCTTTAAATAACATTTTCTCATCATCAGTAGTTTGACTATATATTATATTATCTGGTTCAGCTTCTGGTACATTTAACTCTCTTTTTGTAGTTCTACAAAAAAATGGATATATTTTATCATTAATAACATCTTCTTTAGAATTTCTACAATTTTTCAATTCCCTTGGTGTAAACCCAAAAAAATCATTATATTCATCCATATACAAAATATTTAACATATTATAAATATCTTCATAACCATTTGGAATTGGAGTTCCACTTAATACTACTTTATAATTTGATTTTTGTGATATGTCAATTGCAATTTTAGCTCTTATTTTATCAATACCTTTAATTTTATGAACTTCATCAAACACCAACATTGAACTATCTTTTAAAATATACTTTATTTCACTATACCAACCTGGTAATGCTTCATAATTAATTAAAATTAGATTAGCATTAACAGCATTCTCAATAAACTCATTTTTAGAAACTGATTGAATATCACAAACTTTTAATTCTTTTTTATCTCCAAAATTTAATACGAACTCATTTTTCCATGAAGCAAATGAACTTTTAGGTCCAATAACTATAAGCTTATCAACTAAATTTTTTTTATTTAAATATGCATATGCTCCATATACGATAGTTGTTTTTCCTGCTCCTGGAACTGAAAAATTAGCACTCTTTTTCATTTTAACAATATGAAACGCATTCCATAACTGTTTTGGTTTTAGCTTTCTTTCCATATTGTCATCTAATATTTTACAAAATTCATCAAAACTAGACTTAATTATCTCATTTTCAATTCTATTTTCTTCTTTAATACATTTTCCTAATTCACATCTTTCATTAATTTTAAAGTCTTTTTTTCTAATATATTCATTTAAATGTTTTTCAACATAAATAAAAGTTGTATTTCCTTTTTCACGCTCTAATTTAGAATATTCTTTAAACTTAGCAATTATTTCCTTATACTTTATATATGAAATTCCTTCTTTAAATATAATTTTATTAGATTCTATTTTATTTACTAACCAAGCTATATCCATCTTATATATATAATTTTTAATATTAAAAACAACATTTTCACCCAATTTTGCATAAAATATGCTTTCATCTTCATCGAAATCGAATTTTATACTAAGTTTATCTAATTTATTTGTTGTAATGATATTACCTTTACTATACGAAAATATTTTATTCTTTATTATATCTGGTATATCCATTACATATAAATTCTCAACATTATTATTCCATAAATCTTCAAATTGCATTCGAGCAATATTTATCTTTTCTATCTCAAATGTACTAGCTAACCAAGAACATGTCACATCAAAAGATTCATAATTTTTTTCTATTGCCGCAATTGTTTCATTGTTCGATCCTCTAAAATATAATTTATTTCCATCTAAATCTTCAATAATTCCAAATTTATCATGAAAAATTCCTTCTGGTTTAAATGCTATTTTTATATCTACCAAGCCTTTTTCAATTAAATATGCTAAATTTGATAAATTTATTTCATCTATTTCATTTAATGTGTCATTATCGAATTCATCAACAATTCTATTATATATTGATTTTTTAGCTTCATAGCCATTTTTTATAATTTCGTATTCATCTGAAGTAATTTCACTCGATATAACCAATCGAATTTTCCCACCATTTTTATAAAAAATATCAATTTTATGAGATATATTAGCTAATGCCTTTGCCGAAAAGTAAGCAGATGCTCTATCATAGCTAATACTTTCATTTAAAACATTTCCATAAAAATCATCGACTACATTATCATAATAGCTATTATAGTTTGGCTTTACTTTTATTTGATTTAACAATTTATATCTTTCCCTTCATATTATTTAACTTATTTAAAATTTCATTAAAAGAATATATGAATCTATCTTTTTCATCTATAGACATTTTATTTACAGCATTAAAATCTATTTCATCTAAAATATTCGAAACTTTTTCTAATAATTTTATTGGTTGCTCTTTAACTTCTTTTAATTTTCCTTTATCTGTATATTTCTCATATACTTTACGAGCATTTTCTTTTAAATCCTCATTAGATCTAATCTCTTCTTTTACTTTATCAATTGTTACATTGCCCATATTCTCAAGTTTAGTATGAATCTGCTTTGAAGTTTCTCTATGTTCTTCGAAATAATTATCAAGCTCATCATCTTTTACATATTTTTTTATATCCCTTATATATCTTGTTATATCTTTATCTGTTTTAGTTATAATATTATCAAAAGTAATTATTTTAATTTTATTCCACTCTTCTTCAGAACTGTTTTTTTTCAATGGAATCAACTCACTTATTGGGCCATCAATTTCTAAATTTCTCGCAACATGAAACTTTTCAGGGGCATTCATAAACTCTAAAAATTCTACAATCAAATTTGTTTTTTCAATTAATTTATCTATATCAGATATTTTTTCATCTGTACTTCTTGCATACTCTTCACGAGTAAACATATGCCCTTCTTTAATTAAATCTTTATAAATTCCTGCACATCTATCAATTATATCATATCCAACTTTCTCTTCCTGACCATGCTGTATTTCTAACTCTAAAGTTTTAATTTCTTTTGGAGTTAATTGGCCATCATCTAATATTACTGCATTAAAATATGCAAACTGAGGATTATCTTTTGATAATTCTCTTAGGCATGTAAATCTTCTGTTTCCATCTATTACTCTTCCATCTGTTGTTACAACACCTGCCTCTAATTGAGAAAATCTTTCAATATTATTTTTAGTCTTCATAAAAGCTGGCATGTTTGATGCTTTAATAAATTCACCTACAATATCATTATATTTAGATAAATTATCATAGTCTACATCAAAGTTTTCTAAATTATTATTTTCCATATATTCACTAATTTGACTAGCAATTCTATCATTTTGATTGTTATAATATAATTCCTCTATTGCAATTCTATATACAGGATAAATCTTTGTTTCTCCTTTTATATTTATTTTTTTTGATAATTCAGTTAATGATACTTTTTCTTTTAATTCTAATAAATTTTTCATTTTATTCCTCCTCATATATTTCATTTAAATACGCTATTTTACTTGTATATATTTTATTTAAAATATGATTATAATAATATTTATTTTCTCTAATTAAATCTATCAACAAATATTCATTATCAAATTTTATTCCATACTCATCTTCTAATTTTTCATAGACATCCCCTAATCTCATTCCTTCTTGACTTCCTATTATATCTTTTATTACATCCTTAGCACGGTATTCATGTCTGTCTCTCGTAGAAGTTATATAAAAAATGCTGTTGTTATTTAATCCTATTTTTTTTATTCCTTCTGTATGGAAGATTAATGATTCATAAAACATATCTTCAAATCCTTCATTATCTAAGTTGCATTCCCCTAAACGATTTCTTACAGAATATAAATTAAAAAAATCACCTGCAGAATATTCTCTTTTTATCCTCTCACCATAATTAATAAGTTCTTTTTTACTTATTCCTGCATTTTCTAATACTGAATAATTTAAATATTTATCCTCACTAATTTTAATAATATCAAATCTATTTTCACAATTTCTTAATATATTATATATAACATTTAATCCATATAAAGGAATATCATATGAATAAATAACTTTTTTTTGTAAAAAACAATTAATAATATATTCCTCAAGATTATTAATTGTATCTTTTTGAATATAATCTCCCCTAACTCTATATCCTATTTTTTCAAAATTATAAGAATTAAAATATTTCAAATAGTTATCTCCTATTATCATTTTAAAAATATCTCTGGCATTAGATAATGTACACAAATCTTCATTAATTCTTTTTTTTATTCTCTTCAATACGTCTTCATTTAACTGTTCTATATCAAAACTAATGATATTATTATTGATATAAGTTTTAAATTCTAATCGCAAATATGCACTTGTTGTTTCATATTTATGACCATATTGATTTTGAAAAAATTCGGCAGCTTCATCTACTGAAATTGGAGCTAATTCTCTAAGGCGTTCTTCAAAAAATATTTTTTTATCAGTTATTCCTATAAAAATATGTGGCATTTTATTAAAAATAATTTTGTTTTTATCATTATTTATATCTAAAATTCTAAGTAAATTATGCAACTCATATTCATTTTGTAATTCTAATTCTTGCATTAATTCATTATGAAGATTATAAAAATACAAAGTTGAATATTCTCCTGGTTCACAATTTAATATTTCATTCAAATTTATTCTCATTTTATCTGTCACTTTATTTATATCGTAAAATCTCATCTTTCTATTTAAATTATTTAATATATAATTTTTTCTAGATAAAATTGATTCAAAATTTCTAATTCCATCTATCTCTTTTAAATTATATTTTTCAGAAATTTTTTGATATTTTTCATACAACTCGTCTACTGAAATAATTTCTATTGCCTCATGTTTAGCAAATAGTCTTAATATTGTTTCCTGATTGTTAGGTATTTTTTCATCATATAACTCAATATATCCTAAATAATTATCTAAAATAACTTGTTGCTTTTCATCTATACGTTCATCGTCATATAATTTTACTAATTCAATACTACCTTTTTTATATTTCAAATTTAAAAAATTATACACATATGGTTCAACATCAAATATTTTACAAAATATGTTTTCTTCCCAAGCATAAGTTGAAAATATAGACTTATATTTTTCTTCTTTCACAATAGGTAGATTTCTTAAATTTCTTTCAACTATCTGTCGTATTCTTTCTCTGGTAATTCCATATTTATTACCTATTTCAGATAGTGTTTTTCCATTAATTCTATCAATAAATATATCCTTATCTTTTTCACTTTTTAATTTTTTAATGCAATCCAACAACTCTGGTATGCTATAATATACCCCTTCATTTGACATTATTATAACTCCAGTGTCTTTTAAATCATTTAAATCCTCAATAAAGTGATTTATAGGATACTCTTTTCTTTTAAAAATTTTGTTTCTTAACATATTTACTGACATTATTTCAAAAGGATTCAAAATTTTCTTTATTTCACTTTCTAGTAATGTTGCAAAACTTATATTTTTACCAACTTCATCATCTTTAATTCGTAAAGATATAATTATATTTTTTAGTTTGTCTTTTAATTGTTTACTTATTTCAATGCTATCTATCTCTTCATCCGTAATTTTATAAATATCAACATTATTTCTATATAAATTCTCTATTTGTTGTAAATTCAAACCATATTCATATAATTCAAATACACTATAGTTTTTATCATTTTTAAACCTATCGCTTTTTATTATCTCTTTAATTTGATTTTTTTTACCGATTCCCAATCCACTAATATCATTTATTTCATCAATCTTATATTCTAATTCTTCTACAGTATATTTTTTTAATTTATTTACAGTATAAATTGATACACCGTATTCACACAATTTATATATTTTATTCATACTCATTACCACTTTTAATTATATTTTATCTAGTATATCTTATATCACACTTTCACGTTTTTTTCCACAAATCGACAATTATTTTTTCTAAAAAAGCGGAATAAATTCCGCCCTTGGAGCTCTACAATTTAGAGCTTTCTTCTTTTATTTTTACTTTCTTTATTTTATTATCTCTTTGGATGTATTCATATGTCTGAATTCACGATAAAACAAATATTCATCGACAATTGGGATAATTTTATAGTTAGAAATCCAGAATTAAACATTCGTCAAGTTGTATTTGATGAAGTAGAAAAAATAATGAATTGTGGTAATCCAGATTATGGATATGCTCTATATGTCTGTGAACATTGCAAAAAATTCGTTAAAGTTCCATTTCGTTGCAAATCAAGATTTTGCAACACTTGTGGTGTAAAATATGCTCAAGACAGGGCTTTCTCTATGACAAAAAAATCTATTCGTTGTAAACATCGCCACATCGTTTTTACAATGTCTGATAAATTATGGTCTTATTTTCTTAAATACAGAAATCTTTTAGATGGCCTTTTTAGCTCTGCTTCTTCAGCAATTTTATCTTGGTTTTATGAATTAAACAAATCTCAAAATTTTACTCCAGGAATCATGTGCACATTACACACATTTGGAAGAGATTTAAAATGGAACCCGCATATACATATGTTATGCACAGAAGGTGGTGCAGGCAACACAGAAGTGTTTAGAATTGTTAAACATATAAATTTTAAAGCACTTCGTTTTAGATGGCAAAAATTACTTCTTGATTATTTACAAAACAATTTACCCGCAAATGAACTACCAAAATTTAAACAATTAAAAAATCAAATATATAAAGAATATAATAATGGATTTTATGTATATGCTAAACCAGATAATATTTCTTCAATAAATCAAACAATAAATTATGTTGTTCGATACACGGGCAGACCCGCAATGGCTCAATCAAGAATTATAGATTATGATGGAACTTACGTAACATATTATTATGAGCGACATGAAGACGGAAAAAGAATTGAAGAAAAAATACATGCATACGAATTTATAAAAAAATTAATAATGCATATTCCAGATAAAAACTTCAAAGTAGTTAGATATTACGGCATTTATGCAAAAAAACATAAACATTCAGATAAAATATTTAAATTATTAAATAAAAATCAAATTGAAATAAGAAATCAATTACGCAAATGGAATTTAGCAATTGAGCTTTCTTTTGGATATGCCACCACAATTTGCAGTTGTGGTGGCAACTTAATATTCTTCGAATTAAAAATAAAAGACCCAGAAATATTGAAATCCACTCGCCTCCCATTGTATAATATATGATGTGGAGGGAAAATATGAGCAAGAAGAAAAGTGATAAAAAAATGAATTATCCATTTTCAAATGAGATAAAACAATTAAAAGAAGAATATAAGAAAATGATTGATGCAATGCCCGATGACGAATTTATAGCATATATGTCATTTATATCTGGTATGAATGATATGTGCGAAGATGATTATGAAGAAATGTGGGCTGATGATGAAGGCTGGGAAGATGAAGCCGCAAAATTTTATGGATATGATAATAAAAATGAGAATTTTAATGATGAGGATTTACCTTTTTAATTACTTCAAAAAAATACGTTTTTGAGGCTTTTTTATTGAGCCTCTTTTTTATGTCTACCTTTCTAGTAAAAAACGAACTTTCCTATAATATAAAATAAATAAGAGCTGTAAAAGCTCTTATTTTAATTGTTCTAATTTTTTTATTAGTTCATCTTTATTTTCCATCTTTTCTATTGTAACTTCCAATTTATCAGTTAATGTTTTTCTTGTATCTTTATCAAGTATCTTTTTATTTTCAATTAATATTTCTACTATTTCATCTACATCTGTAGTATCTATATTATTTACAATATCCTTAGATAATAGAATAAAATCCTCCTTGAATTTTTTGTTACCGCTAAATCTTTCAGCAATAAATCGTAGTATTTTTATTTTTGAACTTAATTCAAAATTTTCATTACCAGATTTGTATTTTTCAATAATTGTTTTTATAATACTTTCAATTTCTATTTTTTTACTTTGACGGCTTACTTGTAATAATAAATCTATATCTGAATCTCCTCTAATTATTTTTTCTACAAACTCTGATATACTTTCTATATTGTTCAATATATTTTTCATGCAATCAACAATTTTATGATTATCTACATACTTAGAAAATAGATCATATATTTTTATCACATTGCTTTCTTCAGAAATATTTATTGTTTGTAAAACATTTATTATTCCATCACCAGATTCAGCTTCAAATTCGTTTATTACTCTATCAATAAATTGTTCTTTTAAATCAGTGTTGTCTATTAAGATATTATTATGTTTTTCTATTATATGAATAAAATCCATTAATTCTAATTTTGCAGAAGCTATATATTTTTCGATAACCTCTTCCCATTTTGAATCATCTAAATCATCAAAATTTACGTTAGAATTACATTCTATTGATAATTTTATATCAGTTGCATATACCTTTTGATTAATAAAATTAAAAAACTTTTCTTTTTCTTTATTTTCTAGAAGATTTGAATTTTCTGTGGCAAATAGTAATAATTCATTTCTTACTGTTTTATCAGTTAAAGTAGCAAAACTTGCTTCCAAATAGTTAACAATATTTGTAATAAAATCAATACAAATATCTCTATTGTTTTTTATATTTAATAATTCAAATATCTCTTTAATTTTATTTATATTGTTTTTTAACTTAGGAATTCTATTATATAATTTATTTAGTATATCACTTTTTTCTTCTAAAGAGTATTTATTATGCATTTTTTCAAACATAGCTGAATACTCTGTATCATCTTTTTCCACAAGTTCCTCATTTATATCAAATATAGTATTTGGAATCCTTTGTAACATATTATTTGTAGCTATTTTGTTAATTGTCTCAACAATATATATTTTTTCATTCAATTTCATAAGTAATGCATCCACATCATTATTATTATCATCTTTTAATATGTCAACTATAATTGTTTCTAAGATATTATCTAAATCACCAGCCGCATCTAATTCAAGCAAATCCGTTGAATTATTCTCTATAATTTCAAATATTAATTTTTTTATTTCAATCTTTGTTGTACTTAAATTATCTTCTAAAGATTTTAAACATTCTAATAATCTCTCAGCATTCTCTTCTTTAAATTCTGATACTAGCTTTTCTGCATAAACATCAAATTTTTTATTTTTAACATAAATATTCTTTAGAACTCTCAATTCTTCTATTTTTATTTTATCTTCTTTAACACATGGCATTACCCTATTTAAGAAGCTATTTTCTAGTATATAATAGTTATTTTCGTTCATCTTTGTTTTTAGGAAATTATAATAATCAACAAATGTATATAATTTTAAATTGTTTTCAATATCATCTTCTGTCAACGAATAATCACCAATTTTACTTAATAAATTGCTAATTTTAATTTGAGTCTCATTATCTAAATCTGGAAATGCATTTATGTACATATCTATTTCTTCTTCCAGTAAATCTTTTTGATCCACATATCCTAAACTTTCATCTTGATTAAAATAATACACAGGTGTCCAATTATCTATTTTTTCTCTAAAAAGATCAACCGTTTTTTTACATTGATTTTCTTTATCATCTAAAACAATTTTTAATAATTCAACTGTATTTATATTTGAATAATCTGATTTTTCAATAACTTCTATATTATTTTCAATAATATTTCTTATATTATTTTTATCTAAAGTATTTTTTAATATACTGTAAATTGAAATTAGTGTAAGAATGATATTTTTCTTTTTCAGTATATTTCCTGAATTATAACTCATTTCTCTATTAACCATGTCAGTAATACTGCTAATATTTTCAACTGCTTTTTTAGCATTTCTAATATCAAAACTTGTTATAGCTAATCTAAATTCTTTTCCTAATTTTCCTCCACTAACTTTATCAATTTTACTGTCATTTAAATATATAAATCTCTCTACATTTTCTATTTTTATAGTTGTTGTATATTTTAAAAATGCTAACAGTGATTCAAATTTTCTTCCTTTATAAATTTTATTCTTAAATATTCTATATATAGCATTATCTTTTTTATCTAATTTCTCTGTTTCTAAAAAGTCATTAATTATTGTCGGATACATTAAAATGTAAGAGTAAAACTCATTAAAATCATTTTCCAATACAGTTAATACAGCTAGCATTTTTATTTCATTTTTATCTATATTGTTATAATCTATTACTTTTCTACTAATAGCAATATTATATTTAAAAATAAATGAATTTAAAATTTGTTTAGCATCACGAGGAGTTTTTATTTCTTCATACATAAGAATTGGCAATATATCATCAACTAATAGTTCCTTATTTGGGAATAGTTTATATATTTCATTATTTTCCTTTTCTATTAAATTTTTAATATACTCATACATATCTTCTTGTATTAGCTCTGGCATGTATATTTTATATTGGAATAATTTGTTTAATACTAATTCTCCTTCTAATATTTCATAATTGTTAGATAGTTTATTTGTTTTGCTTTCTTCTAATACTTTGCATAATATATTCGTATCATATGGAACAATAAATATTAGGTTATCTACTCCTACAAAACCTTTTAAAGCACTTATAGCTTCAACCATTTTATTGGCATTTAATCTATCAATATCTTCAACTACACATACAATAGATTTAAAATTTTCATTTTCTTCTTTATATAATTCAATTGATTTTTTTAATTGCTTTTCATAAAAATTTGTATCCTTTTCATTTTCCTCCAAATAAAAATTTACAGGTTTTTTTCCAAAAACATTACTTTTAATTATAATACCAATTTCAGTTAAAATTGCCATTATAAAAGCTCCACATTGTTCTAATCTTATAGAATTATAACCATCTATTGTCTTACCAAAGGCATTCAATACGGCATCAATTATTAAGTATGCAAATAAAAACATCAATACCAATGGTAAAATACATATAAAAGATTGTTTAACAATATTCCATAATTTTATATACCATTTTTCCTTTATTTCTAATTCCTTTGGTTTAATCATAAAAATATTGCTTAATGAATCAATTATTGCTTGAATTTTATTGCTTTTTTCTTCTTGATTAGGAATCTTACTTAGTATTTCTAAGATAAATGATTTTCTTATTTCTTGTTTTTCATATTTCCATGCATTAATTGTAGTAAATAAATATTCATTATTTCCTTTATTCTCTAATTCTTTTTTAGCGCAATCTAATATACTACTTTTACCAGTTCCCCATTTTCCTATTAGTGCTATATTATATGGTGGTTGATTATTTTGTATGTTATTTACTATCTCATCTACAATACTTTTATAGTCAAATTCATCTTTATTTATATCATCAATTGGCTTATCCATTAAATATATATTATTACTTTTCATCTATTCACCTACTCTTGTAATTATAAAAAAAAAGAAAGTAGCAATTTTCTACTTTCTCTTTTGTGATACAGAAATTATAACATATTTTTACTTTTTTATCCATATATGAATAAAAATTTGTGTTAACTTTTTTCTGATAAAATTCGACTTTTTACGACATTTTAGCTTAATATTACATTTTATCTAGTTTTTTATTGTTCTATGTAAGTTTTTTTATGAATCTTATTGTAATCTTTGTAACACTTGAAAAATAAGCAAAATCCACTAGTAATCATCAATATTTTGATATATAATAATCTCAATTAAATATGAAACTCTCACCCATGGTTATGCCTGAAAGGAGGTGAAAAAGGCAATGGCTGGGAGTATTGAAAAAAGAGGTGAAAATACTTATAGGTTAGTAGTATCTACTGGTAAAAATCTTGATGGATCTAGAGCAAGAAGAACAAAAACTATCCATGGAACTCGTAAAGATGCTGAAATTGCACTTGCAGAATTTGTTACAGAAGCTAATCGTGGATTAATACCTGCAGGAAAGCCAGTAACTTTTGAAGAATTCTATCATATTTGGCAAGTAAATTATGGTACAAAGGATTTAGCGCCATCTACTTACAACAGATATGTTGGAATGTTAGAAAGCAGAATTCTTCCATATTTATGCTCTTTTACTTTAGAAAAAATTAAACCTACAGATCTTATGAAACTTTATGATATGCTAGAACAAGATACACAAATTAAAAGACTTGCTAAAAATAATGGTGAGCGTACTTTGAAACCATTATCTAAAAAGACTATTCTAGAACATCATAGACTAATAAGTGCAATGCTACACAAGGCTGTATATTGGCAACTAATACCTTATAATCCTGCAGATAGAGTTCAACCACCAAGAGCACCAAAAGCACAACGTAAATTCTACGATGATGAACAATGCAGAGTTCTTCTAAAAGGATTAAATGAACTTAAAGATAGCGAAATAAAATATAAGGTTGCTATTATTCTTACAGTATTTACTGGAGTAAGGTTAGGAGAATTAATGGGACTAGACTGGGAAAATATTGATTTCAAAAACAAAGAAATATCCGTAAATAAATCAAGTCAATATTTAGCAAGTACAGGAGTTTATACCAAGACACCTAAAACACCTAGTTCTTATAGACACATTTCTATACCTGATTCTGTCATTGAAATACTTGAAGAATATAAATTATGGTATGATGATCAAAAAGATCTTTGTGGTGAATTCTGGGAAGAATCTAATAGGTTATTTGTACAAGATAATGGCAAACCTATGCATCCTGATACGGTAAGTAAATGGTTTGTTAAATTTGTTCAGAAGATAGGACTACCTTATTTGAATTTCCATGGTATCAGACATACAAATGCTACTCTACTTATTTCTCAAAATGTTGATGTAGCAGTTGTAGTTGCAAGATTAGGACATGCACAAATTAGTACGACATTTAATTTCTATGTGCATCCACTTGCTTCTCACAATAGAAGTGCAGGTATAGTCTTGCAAAATTTATTAGTCGATAAGAACTAATATACTTATCAGCTAAAACTCTTAATTTCAATAAATTCAAAAATTGCTTTTTTTAAGATTGTAAATTAGGATTTATGCTATTTTATGAGCTTTATAAAAGCTTGTGTCCCCAAGCTGTCCCCATTTACGTCAAAATTATGTCAGAGACAAAAAAAATAAGAGTCTGCAATCTCTTGCGACTCTAGTCAAATTCTTGGTTGCGGGGGTAAGACTCGAACTTACGACCTTCGGGTTATGAGACCCGTCCACTATAATTCCTTCAAAAACACAACCGCCCTCAAAATATATCATCTTCTAATAAAACTTTAATCCTCTCACATTTTAATAAACCTCTTCAATATTCACTTTAACACAACAAACACTCTTCATATACTATTCCATTCCTCACGCACAATTACACACTTATTAATAACACCTTTGAAATCAATTCCCTCCATCACTTTCTCCTAGCAATCACATGAAATACCTGCCAATGTTTTATCCTTCCTAACCCCGTCTTTCCATCTTCTTCCACTTCTCTAAAGAGCAAAATCTCAAAATCACTAAACAAATCAATTACCTGTTCCTTTGATAAAAATGTCATCTCTGCTTTACTCATATGCCAGCTATCATTTAGTCCGAAAAAGTTTCCTATAAAATAACCATCTTTTTGTATATTTAATTTTATATCATTCCATAAATCTTCGAATTTATCTTTATTGCAAAATGGTAAAGAATAATTTGCTACAATTAATTTTGTTTTTTCTAATCTTACATTTTCAAAACTTTGTTGTTGAAATTTGAACCTCTGCAATTCTTCTGATGTTAATCTTTTTGCTATTCGCTCTTCAACATTTTCCTTATCAACTGCTAAAACATTCCAGCCATTTTTTATCAGATATACTGTATCATTTCCTGCTCCACATCCTAGCTCTATTGCTGTACTGGGATTGCATTTTATATTTTCTATAAAATATTTAACACTTGACCTTGGTTTGTCTGATTCAGTAATATCATAATATCTTTCTATACTTTTCATATTTTCCATCCTTCAATTTTATTTATTAAAAAAATTTAAATAACACTTCAAAACCATTTGCTCTTCTTTTCCGTCACCATTATTATCCTTATATCTACATTTCGAATTATATATCAAAAGCAAACTTAAATTAATACTTTTTTATTCCAACTTTTTTCATTACATTTAGGATATTTCATATAATTTCCATATCTTATTTTTTATGTTTTTATAAATTTTAATGACTATAATTTAACTTACCTATTTTTAGCCTTTCTTTTGATTTCAAATTTCTTTTTAAAAGCACTAAATATTTTCTAAAATTTATTCTATTAATAACATATCCTAATACACATCCAAAAATAATTAACATTATTCTTAACTCAATTGCAGTACTAGTATCAAAAAGTGCTGAAGCAGAGCTAATTGAATTTACTGTAATAAATATCACCTGATATTTGTAATCTTTTATAAATGTATAAATATAATTCAAAATAATTGTAACTAAAACATCATATTTTGCTGGTATTAGCACTTGAAATAATAGTGCAAATGCAAATGATCCAATTACTGTAGAAATAATTCTGCTTATAAATCTTTTTTGTGTATGTTCAAAATCAATTTGTGTTAAAGACATAACAGACATAGAAATCCACATAGTACGTTTTAATCCAAATAAAGTCCCAATTAACATTGCAATACTTACCCCGATTGCCATTTTAATTGCTATAATAAATCTATTAGATGTTATATTTATATGTTTTAATGTATATTGAATTGTGTTGTGATTTACTTCAGATTTTCTATGTCTAAAATAGTATATTAATGCTACCATTATTCCACCTATGAAAAGGCTAGCCATTCTTGTTGCAAAATCATTTCCTATTGCTGGATTAGATTGGTCAAATATGTAACATAAAATAAATGGTATATATGCTTTATATTCAGGTTTAGCTGATGGAATATACATAATTATAAAAATCGTAATAAAATTTATAACAAATCCTAATATTGGATTTATTAATGCTATTCTATTAGAAATTCCTGTTAGTAAAAACATTAGAACAATAATAAAAGGTGCTTGTCTTTTGTCAATACCAATATCCATATACCAATACATCATTGTGCCTATTAATATACATACCCATGTTAAAGAATTATTTGATCCGAATATTTGTGAAAATATACCTACAAATAACATAATAAACATTAACTTCAATAAATTTAAGAATATACTTTTAACTGTTATTTTCTGCATAAAATTCCTTCTTTCTTTTTTATATTTTGTGCTTAATACATTTTATTTTTTAGCACATTTAATAAACGACTTATGGTAATTTATACTATTTTTTAGCACTTGTCAACATAGAGTGCTGATTATTTACATAAAATTTACTTTTCTATCTTCCATATCAGGTTTCTTTATGATATGAATCTTTATCTAAAAAATAACTATACGGTAAGAGATTTTATAGTATCAAAAAAACTAATTTAAATATTTTGAATTTAAAAGAAGAAACAGCTAAACCACTAGCTATTTCTTCTTTTTTACTTCTTCGCCACAATTCCATACAATCTTCTCTTTAGCAAAATTCCTCTCTCAGTTTTATACCTCTTCACGTATTCATCAAAAAAATCCTTCTTCACTCTATCTTTATCCTCAATCTTTTCATTATTCACTTCAGAAAAATCATTCAATATCGGTGTTTTTAATAACAGAGCCATTAAATCATCTTCTGTTTCATAATACTCATCCTCTAATATCTCCACTTTTTCTATTCGGCTGAAACCTGCGTTTATTAAATCATTATAATCTTGCTCTGCTATTGACATTTTGTCATTATAACCCTGACCTCTTTTAAAGATTTTCTTTATTTCTATGCAATCCATTTTATCTATTCCTTGTATTACCAAAGTTCCTTCATCAGACAAGCATTCAAAAATTTCCTTTGCATTTATTATTGTATGTCTTGCTGAAATTAAATCAAATATGCCTTTTGGAAATGTCATTTGTAAATTATTCATTTGTACAAATTTTATTTTTTTATCTGGATATTCTTTGGCATTTTCTTTGGCTGTTTTTATCATACTTTTTGAAATATCAGTTGCTATTATCATTCCTACATTTGGATATTTTTGTAAAACTTTTTCTCCTCCACCTGTTCCTAAATCTAAACATAATGAATTTTTGTTAGTGTTTTCTTTTATCTTTTCATAAAAGTCCCAATCTGTAATTTTTACTGTGTCACACTTTATATCATCAAAATTCCAGTTTTCTATTCTTTCGTAATATTCAATTTCTTTTTCTTGCATAATTTATTTCTCCTTTTTATTAATAAATTTGGTTGTATATACAACAAGAACCTCCTTTCTGTCAACAGCAAAAACAACCATAATTTTGCTATGGTTTAAATTTTTGCCATTCATAGAAAAAGGTTCTCAACATTTTCTATTATTCAAACTATTTTAGTTATCAATTTCTTCGGTAGTATCACGCGAATGGTCGAATGGAAATACTACATTAATATAATAACACATATTTAAAAATCTTGCAAATAAAACATCTTCTAAAATCTTACCAAATTTCATTTACATCGCATTTGTTTTTATTTCTGTTCCTATACTAAATTTTTCTATTCTTGGTAATTTTATTAATATTGTTAACATATATTCTATATATTTCTCTATTTTAGGTATAATCACTAATTCATTATTACTCATTTTTACCTCTTTTATATAATTTATTTATATCTTAATTATATACCATTATAGTATAAATAAAAATACATTTAATGTTTTACATATTTTTTTATCTATATAACGAAACAGAGCTCTCTAAGTTAGAGAGCTCTATCGTTCAGATGCAGTATCAGTGGACAGTGCTACTTAAAGCACAAACCAACCAACACAATAGTTGCTGCGACTATCATAGCAGCTGTAAAGGTAAAGGCAGGCGAGCGGACAGTGGCTACCATCGCGATAGTAGAAACCACCAGCAAGCCAGAAACCACCGGCCTTTTCGTCATTTGCAAGAATCTTGCAGGCATTTGCAAGATCGCACTTACCTACAATTTTTCTTGAACCAGTTAACTCAAAGTCATCTTTCGCATCTGCCGAATTTGCGTAATGTCCCAACTCTGTTGAATCAGTACATACTGCTTCAAATGCCGCTCTTTCAGACCAACCTTCCGCAATTAACCTGTTGAGGATTGTTCCTAAAAACAGAAAATACTCATTCTTAGTTCCCAAACGTACACTATTTTCCTCTGCCAGTTTTTCCAGTTCATTATAGGAATAGGCAACTGCTACTTTACAACCTGGGATAAACTGAAGTTTACCATTTCCATCAATTGACGGATCACAAACAGGAACTTCGAAACTTTTTATTCCAGCTTCAATCGCTGTTCGGAGATTCTTCATGAATTCCTTTTCACGATTGTTCAAAGCTTTGTGTTCCAACAGTTCGGAATAAATCTTACTATCTGAGCCTTCAACATGAATAGTTTCAATGCCAATAATCTTTTCTATTTCAGTTGCATTACTTTCTGCCATAAGTTGCTCAAGACACTCCCCTACCTCGTCTTCTTCAAGATTCTGGTACAAAATTGCCTCAACTGACTTCTTTACCATAGACTCCATTGTGAGCACAAGTGCTCCAATTTCATCTTCATTGATAAAGAACTTCTTGCCGTTGTGTGTATGCTGAGTTTCTGCCTGCATTACCTCATACACTGCCTCGGCTACTTTCTTTGCCTTTCTGTTTCCAATATACTCCTGAAGTACCACCTGAATATCGTTCTTAGCTGTTGTCTTGTTCATAATTGTAACCTCCTAAAATTAAAACTTAATTTTGCCGAACGAATAAAGTGCATTCTTACGAATACACTCTAATTATACCTCTTTATGTTAATTTTTGCAAATTACTATTTTCTGAAATAATTATTCACTAAAAATCATTAAACAAAAAACATATACAATGTCCGTCTTCATTATTCTGATTATTTAAGTTGATGTGATTTTCAAATTTCCATTAAAAATTTTTCTAACTCATTATACCATTTACAATTTATCATATAGCTAAAATGTCCTTCATTTTCAAGTATCAATAATTTAGAATTTTTAATGTTTTCTGATATATATTTAGCTTCACTTACTGGAACTATATCTTTTTCTCCTCTATTTACAATTAGAGCAGGTATATCTATTCTTTTCACTTTTACCACAACATCTTCTGTCAAAAATATAAACTTTAAATTTTTTTGATAATTTATCGGCTATAAATCTCATTGAATTTGTATTTATAGAATTTGGGTTTAGCAAATTATTTCTTTTCCTTCTCCTATAACTTCATAATGTATATTTATATTATTTACTTTTATACTCATAATTTTCTCCTGCAACGCACTTTTTATTGAGGTAATTATATAAAAACGGAAATTAATTTTCAATATAAATATTTTTCTTCAATATTTACTTATTTTCTCTGCACACTTTTAACATACCCCATGTGCATTGAAATATAGACAAAAAATTAAAATATATTGATAAGGTATAATTTTTAATATATAATAAAGTAAATTATTATATTTAGTAGTAAAATATAATAGTTTATAAATTTAATAAAATAAGGATGATTATATGAATATAGATGAATTAATTGAAATAGCAAAATCAGCAATGCAAAGATCTTATGCACCATATAGCAAATATTATGTTGGAGCAGCACTTTTATGTAAAAACGGAAAAATTTATACTGGATGTAATGTAGAAAATCATGGAATAATGTCTATTTGTGCAGAAAGAGTAGCATTTACCAAAGCAATTTCTGAAGGTGAAAGAGAATTTGAATGTTTAGTTTTATGTGGTGGAAAAAGTATTGATGATCTAGATGAATGCCTACCATGCGGGTATTGTAGACAATTTATGAGCGAATTTGTTGATAGTAATTTTATTATATATATAGGAAATCAAAATAACAAAATTACTTCATATAAACTAGAGGATTTATTACCCTACTCATTTAAAATATAATTTTGATGCCTATAAATAGAGTTTTATTGAATAAGTTTCATATTCAAAATTTGCATATTGGGAACATTGCACATTTTAACGTTCCCAATATGTATAGGCTTGAGTCATTGAAGACACACTGTGCAGTATATCTAGTGTGTTTCTTTCCTTTTAACTACTTACTTTTGCTCTTGATTTTTTCGTTTATATATTATGTTTGTCAATCAAAAAAATTAGATGTAAATTCATTTATTTACATCTAACAGTGTATTTGCATTGTGTTTCCTAGGTGTTATTCGTTTTTTTTATTTCTTTGTTATTATTACTTATTCTCTATTAAAATATTAGTTACATCCTTGTCAATTTCTACAACAATTAAATTAGCCCCCATAACCGTTAAACCTACATCTCAAACAGTATTAATTTTGTACTATTTTTTATAAAAGATTTCCTCTTTTACAATTCTATTATTTAGATTTATTTAATACTATATTTTGTTTGATTTTTTTAATTATTTTACATCAGCAACCCATAATCCATGCTTATTACAATAAGCATATAACTTTGCACCAGGCACATATTTAAATCTACACTCTGCATTTTGCTCTGGATATAATTTTACAAATTCTTCTCTTGTATCTGTTACCATTGCAACCCATTCAATAAAATGTTCCTTTTCCATAACATGATTTACTTTTACAAATATTTCATCTTCCACTCTTTCATAAGTTGGAATATGTTTTTCAACTGCCGCTTCTATGCTATTTGGAGTAACAACTTTCATTTCTTCTCCACAACACTTAATTCCGCAATCTTCGCAATTGCAATCCTCTATTATTTTTACAAGTGCTCCACACTTTGCACATTTTTTCAAAATCAAATTATTTTTCATTATAATCCCTCCAATATAAATTTAATATACTTGTATTATATTAATTATAGCTATTAATATCAAGTCTATTTTGCTCTATTTCTTTTAATTTATAACATCTTATGTTGCTATTCTCAGCAAAAAGCGAGCCGTTCCAAAGGGTTTATATTATAAAAAAGTGACTGTGAATAGACCATCTTACTAATGGTTTGAACTGTAACAGCTTCATTTATCTTTTTAGATGCTTTTACAATTTTGACAGATAATCGAACCATAAAAAGAAGTATTTGATTTTTTCATGTTCAAATACTTCTTTTGGGATATCTAATTTTATTCAAATACTTTTCTTTTTTAATAATTAATTTTAATCTTCTACTGAAAATGTTAATCTTTTAAACACATCTTTTGCAGATTCTTCACTTTCTGTATTGCCAAGCATAAAGCATGTATCTGAGTTTTTAATTTTTATAATATAATCATACTCAACTTCGTCAGTATAGTTATTTTTAACTTCATAGAAGAAATATTCAATATCATCATTTTCTTTTTCTTCTAAAATCTTTACATTGTCTTGGTCTTCCATTAATTCACGATATGTTTTGTATGCTTCTTTTTGTGCAAAAGTACCTTGCGAAATTACCTCGTCATCTTTACTAAATTTAATTGGTAATTCTGATGTTAAATCATAACCTCCACTTGTTTTCATTTCAACTTTTATTGTGTCTCCTGTTTCAACTTTATATGTAAATGATTTTTTTGTTGTACATCCTGTTAGTCCTATTAAACTAGATACCAAAATTGCAATTATTGCAATACTCGTTATAATTTTTTTATTTTTCATTATTTTCCTCCTTTCAGATAAAAACATTTTTATATACTTAGATTTTGTCATTTTTTGCATAAATATGTATATAAAATATTTTCCTATATAATTATATTATCATATTTATATATAAAAGTCTATATATCTCAATATATATTCAGGATAAAACCATTGACAATTAATTTACTATTTATTCCATTTAATTCGCCTGTAATTTTCATTCTAATATTCAATAAACTTTTATGTTATAAATACTTTATCTAGTGTTTTTTGTCTTACAGCATTTGTTATAATTCCTATTATATTATCTAAATTACTTTCCTTTTTCTTGTGTCTATATTTTAGTTTTTTATACCTTTTTCTTATGCCCACAATATTGGGTACCCTTTTTCTATTGTATCCACATCTATGAGTATATTATACATTATTTTTCCTTCTCCACCTTATTCTCACCTTTCAACTTGCCCTTTATCTCTGCATTTTTTTGCTCAATAACTCCTTTTATCATATTGCTTTTTTCTTCTATATTATCTTGTATTTCTTTACCTTTCTTTTTTATTTTTTCCTTTTGCTCTTTTATTTTAAATTTCACAGCTTGAATTTTTGGATAAGCATTTAACAATCTTCTATGCAGAATAGATTTTTCTTGTAATATTTGTCTTACTTTTTTTGTAATTTCTTCTGTATTATCAAGCTCTTTTCCAAATCCTTTTTCTGTTGTTTTTACTGCTCTTAATACTACTTCGGAAATAATATTATCACAAATAAAAATTCCTAATAATAACCAAAATAATATATTTAACCATATTTGAGATAATCTACCTATTTGTTCTAAAAAAAATGGATTTAACACATACATAATAAGTAATCCTAATAATCCAAAAGGCAATATAGTATCCAAACAAATTCTACCATTTATGTTAAACTTTTTTCTACTATAATCCCACCATCTAGCCTTATAAATTTTTTCCATAAAATAACTTGTTAAATATTCCAATACACCACAAATTAATATTGCCATTATAAATAAAGTAAATGGATCATTTATATATTTTTTTAATAGTATTGTTATAAGTATTGCGCCATAACCATAAATTGGACAATAAGGGCCTATTAAAAATCCTCTGTTTATAAATTTCTTATCTTCTATTAATTTACAAGTTACCTCCATTACCCAACCTAAAACTGCATATGTCATAAATAGCAAAAAATACATTCGTATATCATAACCAAATATTACCATTGCATTACCTCCTTTTAGCATATATTATAAATATTATTATATTTTATTTCAATACTAGTTTGTTACAATTCATTGCAAATAATAAGTCATTTCAAAAAAATTTTCTTTTGCACTACTCAAAAAAGTGACTGTGAACGGCAATTCCAGTTGTTACTATTCACATCCATTTTTTAGAGTAGTAGAAAAGGGATTATTTTTAGTTGTGAATTGTAATTTTTAATAATTGTAATTTTTAATAATTGTAATTTTTGATTTATGTAAATTTTACAAAATATCTGTTTTTTCTTGACAAATCCCGTAAATCCTTATATCATAGATATATCACCCGTTTTTAACGGTTATAGGAGGTTATATTTTATGAAAACAAATTATCAGCTTGGAGAATCGACTATTCAAACAATCATTCTGTCAAGCAACATTTCCCAGTCTCCAGAATTCAGTTCCCGGAAATCATTTTTAGTTTCACTATTTTTGTATCCGGAAACTCCATTTTACAGATATATCATGTCTACTGGCATCAGTCGATATGAATTATGGGAAAAAGCAATTTCCATCCTCAAAGAACCCGATGAAAAGCCAACCACTTTTTTAAGTTTGACCATTGAAGATACACGCTATCTTTTAGACTACACTCTTGGCGAATTATTCACAGAAGCGCTCAAAATTGCAAGAAGGTCTTATAGCAGATCTCACATTTCAGTTACAGATTTAATCGAAGCATTTGGCGAATTATATTATTCAGAATATGTTGAATTTTTAACAACATTCATACCAAACTATGAGGAACAACTTTGTGCCAAAAAACCAAAGTTTGAGGTTGAAACTCCTGCAAAGGAAAAATTCACTATACCTGACAAATTGAAGTTTTACTTGACAAATCTCAATGAAACTTATTCACCAGATGAAAAAGAATGTAAAATCTGTGGCAGAGATTCTGAAATCAAGCAGCTCACCCAAATTCTGATGAAAGCCAAAAAAAGCAATGCCGTATTAATTGGTGAACCAGGAGTAGGAAAAACTGCCATTGTAGAAAAACTTACATGGATGATTGCTACTGGTAATTGCATAGATAAACTTAAAGACTCCGTGGTGATTTCACTTGACGTAACGTCAATTATTGCCGGAACAAAATTCAGAGGAACTGCAGAAGAAAGGTTCAATGATCTTATTTCATTTTTGGAAAATAATCCAAAATGCATTCTTTTCATTGATGAAATTCACCTTCTGCTCGGAGCTGGAGCTTGTTATGAAGGAGCACTCGACTTGGCAAATGCTTTAAAACCAATTTTAGCACGAGGTAACACTCGCGTTATTGGTGCAACCACTGAAGAAGAATATACAAAATATTTTTCAAAGGATGGTGCCCTAAAGCGCAGGTTTGAAAAAATTGTAGTAAACGAACCTCTTTCAAAAAATGTTTATTCTATGATTGAAAATCAAATTAAACATTTAGAAAAGATTCACAAAGCCACAATATCTAAGCATCTGGTTGATTCAGCAATATTTTATACTTCCTGTTTCAATTATGAAACTCGAAATCCTGACAGAACATTGGATTTAATCGACAGAAGCCTTGCAAATGCAGAAATTGCTGGAAAAACCAAGGTGACAAAGAAAGATATTTTTGACAATTTTTCTATTAATGAAAATAAATTCAAAAATATGTCTATTGAGAAAAAAATGGCCACTGCATATCACGAAGCAGGACACTACATTTTGCACCGCTACTCATCTGAACTTATCGATTTTAAAAGATTAGCTGTATCTATAATACCTGCTGAAAACTATCTTGGTGTAAATGTATGCGAGATTGATCCAGATATTACACCTTCGAACAACCGAATTTATTTTATTCAACTTATTGGATCTTATCTTGCAGGCAGAATTGCAGAAAAAAAATATTCTTCAAAATATACATCTGGTGCAATCGATGATCTTGAAAAAGCCACACAGATTGCCCGAAATATGGTAACAAAATATGGTCTTGACAAGATTTCATCAAACAGAGTATTTTCATTTAACTCAGAAAACGCTATTCCATCTGAACAAATTTCTTTGAAGATAGATGAACGTATTAACGCAATTCTTAATGAAGCTAGCATATATGCGGATAAACTTTTAACAGAGCACCATATGCATCTTAAAGCATTAGCTGAAGCACTAGCAAAATCGGGTATTATGTCGGAAAAGGAAATTTCAGGTCTATTCAAACAAATTGATTTGCAAAATTCATAATAAAATTAACCAATAGTTTCAAAAAGTTTTATTGAACTATTATAGTCGGTATGTGTTTAGCATACCGACTATTTTTTATTCTGGCGTTCTCATAAAATGTTAAAATGTATACTTTTAGCATTCTATACTATCATAATATAAGTTTTCAGGGCAAACATCTTCTCCATTTGGCCATTCAACTGTTTCTCCTGCTAATTTTACTAGTTTAAAATATTCATAATCCTTTAATTTTATATATGCCGGATTTTTTTTAATCAATTTACTCATATTATATATCTTTTCTTTTCCATCAGCAAATTTTAGATATAGACAAAAGTTTTCTAGTGGTTTTACTATTATTGGATTTGGTTCTATGTAATTTTCCATACTTTACCATTCCTTTCATTTGCCTATATATTTTTTTACTTTAAAGGTTCTATTGTAAAAAATTGATTATCTTCTTGCATTAACTTCCATAATGTATTTAGCTCTTCTGCATGTATTACAATCCACGCTTCCACTAATTTAGACTGCTTATTTGGGTATATTTCCCTTTATATATTTTCCATTAAAATTATATACTGCTTTATAATCATTATACTGAATATGTATATGTGGCATATTATGATGTTTCATATCGTCATAATACATTCTTACAATAACACCGTAAAACTGTGAAACTATAGGCATTAATTCACCTCCTATTATATCAATTCACTTGATTTTTTTCAATTATTTTCTGAGATTTTGTGTATCTTTTTAGTGAAATTTGTTGATAATAAACTTTAGCTATGATATATTATTCTCGAAAATTTTCAAAATATGAAATTTATAATTTTTAATAGGAGGTATTTTATGGATTTCGAACAATGGAAAAATTTTAATAAACAAGGCGAATGGACTAAAGAAATTGACGTTCGTGACTTTATTCAAGCAAACTACAAACCTTATACTGGAGATGATAGTTTCTTGGCTGATGCTACAGAAAAAACAAAAACTTTATGGAACGAAGTTTTAGAGCTATACAAAAAAGAAAGAGAAAATGGTGGAGTTTTAGATGCAGATGTAAAAACTCCTTCTACAATAAATGGATATGATGCAGGTTATATCAACAAAGATTTAGAAGAAATAGTTGGTCTTCAAACAGATGCCCCACTAAAAAGAGCTATAATGCCAAATGGTGGTATTCGTATAGTTGAAAAATCTTGTGAAGCTTATGGTTTAAAAGTTGATGAAGAAACTTCTAGAATATACCATGCATTAAGAAGAACTCACAATGATGGAGTTTTTGCAGTATATACTCCAGATATAAGAGCTGCTAGAAGCTCTCACCTAATCACAGGTTTACCAGACGGATATGGTCGTGGAAGAATTATTGGTGACTACAGAAGAGTTGCACTTTATGGTGTTGACGCATTAATAGAAGCTAAAAAGAAAGACCTAGAAACTTACGACAGAGATGAATTCACATATGATGTAATACGCGCTCGTGAAGAAATGTTTGACCAAATATCAGCTTTAGAAGATTTAAAGAAAATGGCTGCAAAATATGGTTTTGATATTTCTAAACCAGCATCAAATGCAAAAGAGGCAATTCAATGGTTATATTTTGGATACTTAGGAGCTGTTAAAGATCAAAATGGTGCAGCAATGAGTATAGGTAGAACATCTACTTTCTTAGATATCTATATCGAAAAAGATATCGAAAATGGAATATTAACAGAAGAACAAGCACAAGAATTAATGGATCATTTTGTAATGAAATTAAGATTAGTTAGATTTTTACGTGCACCAGAATATAATGAATTATTTAGTGGAGACCCAGTTTGGGTAACAGAAAGCATTGGTGGTATGGGTGTTGACGGAAGAACTTTAGTTACAAAAAATTCTTTCAGAGTTTTGCACACTTTAAGAACATTAGGACCTGCTCCTGAGCCAAACTTAACAGTACTTTGGTCAAAAAATTTACCACAAGGATTTAAAGATTTTTGTGCAAAAGTTTCAATAGATACATCTGCTATTCAATATGAAAATGATGACTTAATGAGAGTTACTTTAGGTGATGATTATGGTATTGCATGTTGTGTATCTGCAATGAAAATAGGAAAACAAATGCAATTCTTCGGTGCAAGAGCAAACCTTGCAAAAACATTATTGTATGCAATCAATGGTGGACGTGACGAAATTTCTGGTAAACAAATTGCACCTAAATTTAGACCAATTACTTCAGAATATTTAGACTATGATGAAGTTATGGAAAAATTTGATGATATGATGGAATATGTTGCAAAAATTTATATAAAAGCGTTAAATGCAATCCATTATATGCATGATAAATATTCATATGAAGCATTAGAAATGGCTTTACATGATAAAGAAATACTAAGAACAATGGCTTGTGGAATTGCTGGACTTTCAGTTGTAGCTGATTCTCTTTCTGCAATAAAATATGCTAAAGTAAAAGTTATAAGAAATGAAAATGGCTTAGCTGTAGATTACCAAGTTGAAGGTGATTATCCAAAATATGGTAATGATGATGATAGAGTTGACTCTATTGCAGTTAATATAGTAAAAGAATTCCAAAGAAAATTAGAAAAACACATTATTTATAGAAATGCAAAACCTACACTTTCTGTATTAACAATTACTTCAAATGTAGTATATGGAAAAGCTACTGGAAATACTCCAGATGGAAGAGATGCAGGCGTTCCTTTCGGACCTGGTGCTAACCCACTTTATGGTAGAGATACAAATGGTGCATTAGCTGTTATGAACACTATAGCAAAATTACCTTATGAATATTCAGAAGATGGAATTTCATATACATTTGCTATTACTCCAAATACACTTGGAAATGATCCTAAAACTCAAGTTAATAACTTAGTAAGTATGCTTGATGGATATTTTATGCAAACAGGACATCACATTAATGTTAATGTATTTAATCGTGCATTATTAGAAGATGCTATGGAACATCCAGAAAATTACCCTCAACTTACAATTCGTGTTTCTGGATATGCTGTTAACTTTATCAAATTAACAAGAGAGCAACAATTAGATGTTATTAATAGAACTATTCACGAAAAAATTTAATTTTGTTAATATAAATAGTTTGGAGGAAAACCATTAAGGTTTTCCTCCTTTTGTTACATACTGTTACATATTTTTTGGTATAATAATTACTTTATATCCATCATTTTTTAATGGATCTAAAACAATTTGTGATGGATTCCAACAAGAATTTGGATTTATTCCAATTCCATGTGCTTCATCAACAACTTTTTTCTTTGCTAATGCTTCTTCATAAGTAAATCCATTTTTATTATCCCAATGTTTTGTAAATTCACTAATATCCATTTTTATGCCCCCTAAAGAATATAATATATTTATTTATTTTTTTCTTAAGCTTTTGCTATTTTCTTTTTCTAATTGTTTTAGGCTCTTTTTTGGAGTTGGTAAATCCTCTGGCATAGTTCCGCCCAATATCTGCAATTGCTTTTCTTACTTTTTTTCCAACTTCATAATGAGTTTCGTTTGCCTCTTTTTCAGATTTTACATTATCTTTTCGTAATTTTTGTTCCGTTTGTGAAATTCTAAATAAATTAGCAATTAATTCATCACTTCCCATATTATCTAAAATATCTTCCCTATATCTTAATCCTTTTCTTTTTGCAATATCATCAGCTGTTTCTCCATTATATAATCCTTTATATCCTGCATTATGAAATTTATCAAAATTTTTAACACCAGATTTTTTTGCAGTTTGGTTTAGTGAATAATTGCCTTTTCTTGTTAAATCCCTTTGATAAAATCTTTTTTCATCTTCAGTAAGTGAACTATATTCTTTTTCGCTAATTTCTTGTTTTCTGGTTTGAATTGCAAAATATGTTTGAGCAAGAGCGATTACTTTTTTTCTTGAGTCTCCGTTTTGAGCTATTAAGTAACATGCATAACGAGAAAGTTTATAGTCATTTATTCTAACTTTCGCATTGTTAGCACGTTTCGACAACTTGTCGGCGCCGACAAAATGTTCAAACACATTGATATCACTATTTTGGCAGGCTAACTTAGCTTTTTCTATTACACCTTCAAATTTTCTCCATTCTTTGTAATTTAGTACAATCTGTAACTCTCTAGCATACCAAAACTCAATTCCATTCTCATCAACATGCTTGATATCCTCAAATGTTTTGTTGTTGTTTTTTTCTAATTTATTCATATTATATCGTCTCCCTTCTAAGTATGTAATGAGATTATTATACTATAATTCAAAGTGATTTTCAATGTTTTTCAAACATTTGTTTAGATATTTCGACTTTTTTTCTTTACGCAAAAAGCCTCCGATACACATTTCTGCATATCAGAAGCCTTTTGCTCTGTCTTACGTGAAATCAAACATCCTCGCAGACAGAGATACTTTTGGGAAATCTTTCAGTTTGACCCAAACAATTCTCCCGAATTGATCGTGATACGCAGTTGCTTCGTAAACATGACCATTCTTCAGAGCATTATAAGTCTCAATCTGCTCCATCCCTAATAAAGTTAACTCGCTTGCCTTTTTTAAATTAAAACAAACGCGAACTTTTTTGTTTGGGAATTTCCTAAAAATACTCATAAAATACCTCCTGCTGGTATCACCAGCGGTTTATATGATATACCCTTGCGGGTGAGGATTATCAACCCTCTAACTATTTTAGGATACCACTTTATGTAAATTGTGTCAAGAATATTTGATATTTTATGTAAATTCGCATATAAAGTCTAATCGCTGTTTTAAAGATTTCTCAAATTCAATTTTTTCTTTAATTATCTGCATTTTTCACACCATCCTTTAACTCACTTTGTTCTTTCATCGCAATCCAAAATTAATATTTTGGATTGCAAATCTTTCGGATGATTTTTTTGCTAAATAAAAAAAATCAACCATGTTACTGATTGATTTTTGTTTTCTCTATTCCATTAGTTCGAATAGATTCGTTATTGGTTGGGCTGGCTAGATTCGAACTAGCGCATGTCAGAGTCAAAGTCTGATGCCTTACCGCTTGGCTACAGCCCAATGTATTAAATTTGCATTATTTTTTATGGGGTGGAAGATGGGACTCGAACCCACGGTCTTCAGTGCCACAAACTGACGCGTTAACCAACTACGCTACATCCACCATCTTGCACTTATTTAATGCAGTTACTATTTTACTATTTTATAAAATATTTGTCAAGTGGTGTTCTCATATTTTCCATAAAAAATTTTACAAATTTTGCATTTTTTATGTTTCTCTTGCCAATACTACTAACCTATATTTATTATTAGACTGACATGTTACTAAAGATACTTCTCTTGCTCCATTCGTATTTCTGTTATAAAAAGAAGTATCAGACTCTTCTGTTGTGTATTTATTATATATAGTATACGCTCTTCTTGTTCCTGTTGAACTATCTGTTATATATATAGTATCTCCTATTTGTAATTTTTTATTACTTCCAAAAAATAAACCACTTCTATAATTATGTCCTATAATAACAGTGTTTCCTACATTATTTAATCCTACTCCATATTGTATAGCAATAGAAACTTCAATTGCATTTGCATCAGTCATCTGCTCTAAAACAGGATATTGTAAATTTACAGTAGGCATTTCTAGTTTTCCTGCAACTTTATATCCTTTATAAACTAGTGCATCAGTTGAAATTCCACGTACTCTTCCAGAATTTTGTTCCCTTATAGCTTGATTTTCTGCTTCTGGATCATATAATAGCTCATCATCTATATTATTGTTATTATTATCAACATTATTATCGTTATTTATATAATTATCAAATTCATTTAAAAATTCATCAGCATCTGTATTTATTTTATATTTTTCGTAATATTTATATACTAAAAATCCAGCTGTTCCTACTATACCGATTATTAGTATTGCAAGTAATACAGTTAAAAATTTGTCATATGCTCCTCTTTTCAACTTTTTTTGCCTCCTTAAAAATTATACAATACCTTCTCCTAATTTTTTTCCAGCAATTATATGAAAATGCATATGCATAACAGTTTGCCCTGCATTTTCTCCACAATTGTTAATTACTCTAAATCCTTCTTTATCAAAGCCCTCTTGTTTAGCAATTTTATTTATAGCATAATATATTTTAGATATTATACTGTCATTTTCTTCAACATCTAAAACATTGTTATAATGTTTTTTTGGAATTACTAATATATGAATTGGTGCTTGAGGGTTTAAGTCTTTAAATGCTACTACATCTTCATTTTCATATACTTTTGTTGATGGTATCTCACCATTAGCTATTTTACAAAATATACAATCACTCATAATAATCCTTCTTTCTTTATCTTAATAATTTTTGTTTCTTTTTTATTATAACACAGCAAATATTTTTTTGCTATTGTTATTATAAAAATTTTCATCCGTTCCCGAATCGAAAGTTACTATTCACGGCTAAAAGTAAGCCGTTCCAAAGGGATTATATTATAAAAAATGGCCGTGAATTGTAACAATCGAAAAACAACATATTCCCATACTGAATATGTTGTTTTTGATTTATTCTTCTGATAAAACAGCCTTTATTCTTCTAACACCTGATGAGCTAGCTTCTTCTTTTTTAATTTTGAATTTACCAAGCTCTGATGTATTGTTTACATGAGGTCCTCCACATATTTCTAAAGATACATCCCCTATTTTATACACTGTTACAATATCAGGATATCTTTCAATAAATTGACATTCTGCTCCCATTTCAACAGCTTGTTCTTTAGGCATTTCCATTTTTTCAACTGGTATAGCCATTTGTATATATTCATTTACTAAATCTTCTACTTGTTGTTTTTCCTCTGGTGTCATTTTTGCATCATGTGAAAAGTCGAATCTCATTCTTTCAACTGTTATGTTGCTTCCTTTTTGATGAACATGATCACCTAAAACTTTTTTTAGTGCTGCATTTAATAAGTGAGTTGCTGTATGATATTTTGTTTCCATTTCACCAGTTGAAGCTAAACCACCTTTAAATTTTTGGTTTGATCCTGCTCTTGATTTTTCTTGATGCTCTTCGAATTTTTTGTTAAATCCTTCGATATCTACAGTTAACCCTTGCTCTTTTGCAAGTTCTTCTGTAAGCTCTATTGGGAATCCATAAGTATCATATAATTTGAAAGCTATATCTTTTGATATTTCTTTTCCTTCAATATTATTTGTTAATTTTTCAAATTCACGTAAACCTTTTTCTAGTGTTTTGTTGAATTTTGTTTTTTCGTTACTTAATACTTCTAATATTGTGTTTTGATTTCTATCTAATTCTTTATAATATTCTTTATAATTATTAATTACAACTTTTGCAAGCTCTTGTTCCCAGTTACTATTAATATCAATTTCTAAATCTTTAGCATAACGAATCATTCTTCTTATTAATCTTCTTAATATATAACCTTGATCTGTATTTGATGGCTTAATTCCTGCATCATCACCACTTAAGATTACTACAGCTCTTATATGATCTGCTATAATTCTCATGCTTCTTGTGTATTTTTCATCATCATAACTTTTACCTGAAACTTCTTCTAATTTTTTAATTAAATCAGACCAAATTGATGATTTGTAGTTATCTGTTTGTCCTTCTAATACTGCTACAACTCTTTCTACACCCATTCCAGTATCAACATTTTTGTTTTTTAATGTTTCAAATGTTCCATCGATATTGTGATTATATTGCATAAACACATTGTTCCATATTTCTACCCAGTTGTCGTTTTCTGGATCAAAATTAGTTGGAATTTCTTCCTCACTTCTCCAGTAAAATATTTCTGTGTCTGGTCCGCATGGTCCTGTTGCTTCCATATTTGGCCACCAGTTATCATCTTCTCCTAAAAATGCTATTCTGCACTCTGGTATTCCTAATGATTTCCATATATCTGCTGATTCGGTATCTGCTGGTACTATGTCATTTCCTTTAAATACTGTTACAGCTAATCTTTCAATTGGAATGTTTAAATGTTTTGTTAATAATTCAAAACTCCATGTAATTGATTCTTTTTTGAAATAGTCTCCTAATGACCAGTTTCCTAACATTTCAAAAAATGTGTGATGTGTTTTATCTCCTACTTCGTCTAAATCGTTTGTTCTAAAGCATTTTTGAACATCTGTTAAACGTGTTCCTTCTGGATGTGGCTCTCCTTTTAAATATGGAACTAATGGTTGCATTCCAGCTGTGTTAAATAAACATGTTGGATCATTTTCTGGAATTACAGGAGCACTTGGTATTACTTTGTGACCATTAGATTCGAAGAATTTTAAATATATATTTTTTAAATCTACTTTTTCCATTATTTTTCATCTCCCCTAAAAATAAATTTTCGTCAATTATATTACAATTTGGGGTAAATTGCAAGGGCTTGATTGTTTTATGTGAATAATGTGATTTGCAGTTTTCTTTTCCTTCATTTTTATCCCCCTTCATTTGTAAAACGATTTAAAACCGCTAAAAGTTTAAAATTTATAACCTTAATATATCATATATCATTTTATAAAAATAGTGGATTAAAAAGTTTTAATAGTATTTTTTAATGTTACAATTCAGTAAGTCGTTGAATTTTCTATTGTAGAGGAGTTCAAAGTAATATAAAATTTATATTACTTTGAAGAGCTTATCTTAATGCTCCTAAACTGTAACTTCTTAATTTCAAGTCTACATGATTTTCACATTCACAAATTATGAAATAGGCAAAAAAATTTTGGGTGAACTTTAATTAAAAGTCATCCAAAATTTATATATATTTGATTTTATTGATCTAATTAAGTTGTAAATCTAATAGGAAGCATTTCTATACATTTACCGTCTTTAAACCCAAAATTATAGTAACCATATCTTCTTTCATTATAAAATTCTTCTATTGACATTCCAATTCCATATTCAAGGTCAACTTCTGCATCACTTGGAACAAATACGTCCTTATCAAGAGTAATTTCCATCTTTTTATCAGTATCTCTCCACATCTCTGAATATTGTCCATATTGACTTGTTACCTCTTTTGTAACTTTATTATAATAATATCTCATTTTGAATCCATTCTCATCTGCTTCACACTCTTCTATATGAATTCCCTCATTATCTTCATCTACTTTTTTACATTTTTTTTCCTTCAATATGTACATATCCTGTTTTTTCAAGTTCTGCTATTTCATCATCATTTAATTTATACATTGAAACTGCTGTTCCTCTAACAGTATATGTTTCATCCGAATTCTTTATAATTTCATCTATGCCCAAACCTATATATTCGCTATTTTCTAAAAAAGCAACATATTCAGATTTAAATATTTCAGGATCATAATCACTGTAATATTTTGGTACTATTTTTTCGTATTTATCACTTTGATTATTACTTGTATTTTCTGTAGTATCAATATTTACTTCATTTTTATTTTCGCTCACTATTACAATTTTATTTTCCAACTCACCTATTTTTTTATTAGCCTCTTCATTTTGGTTATATAAATAATAACCTCCATACCCTACTACACCTAGTAATACTAGAATTAATAAAACTAAAACAACTTTACCTAATTTTTTCATATAAAACTCACATTCCTTTCTTACTTCGTTTAAAGTCACACATAGTTATGAAAAAAATTTAATATTTTTTTCATACTAAACTTCTCCTTTTAATTATACATTGAGTATAACAATAAAAAAAATTAATTTCAACTTTTTTTCTAAATATAATACGAATCAAAATCAAAAAAAGTTGAAAAGATTTGCTTTTATGAAAAAAATTTATATACCAGAAGTATGAGATTTAGATACTACAAATAGAACAAAAAAATCTATTCATTGCAAACATTTGCACATCGTTTTTACAATGTCTTATAAATATAGAACAAAATTGAAGAAAAAATAGATACATACGAATTTATAAAAAAGAGATTTGATCTAAAATTTAGTTCAAATCTCTTTTTATGAAAAATTTTAATGCTTAAGTCTTAATAAATTGAGGGATATCAAAACATAAAACAAATGCTAAGTCGATAACAGCATTTTGAGAAAAACCATATTTTCTCTTATATATCTCATCTGAATCTAATGATTCTAAAAAACACTTATAATTTACCGTTTCGATGCATATTTGTCTGTTAATGATTTTTTTGTCTCTTCTTAATAAGTCAATTAAGCCATTTTTTACTTTACCTTTTGAAACATAGCATAAGCCTTTTTCATTAATGAATATTGTATATTCATAATTGGGCTTAATTGCATTCTGTACACAAAAAGTTCCGTTATTTCCCTGAATAAAATGTATTCCCCTCAGAATAAATTCTTTCCGAAGTAGACTTGTGAATTGGACATAATCTCGTGGATTCACATTTCATCAACCTTTCATTTTTTATTGTCTTTTTTTAAAGAACTTTTTATAGTATATACTATTTTACATAATATGTCAATTGCTTTACAAAACTTTAAAATGCTATCAAACAATCGCTTTTTGCTTCAAAAACTTTAACTTTTGCAATTTTATTAACTAACTCATCACTTTCAGTTTTAAACATAACAACAACATAATTCTTAGTATGTCCTTTAATGAATTCTCCTTCTCTTTCTTCAAATAAAACTTCAACTTCTTTTCCAACATACTCATGATTATATCTGTTTTCATTTTCATTTGATAATTCAATTAATTTTCTACTGCGCTCTTCTTTTATTTTACCATCTATTTGATTTGGCATAACTGCTGCTTTTGTTCCTTTTCTTGGTGAATATTTGAATATATGCATTTTATAAAATGATATTTCACTTAAGAATTCATATGTTGAATTAAATTCTTCTTCTGTTTCACCTGGAAAACCAACTATAATATCTGTTGTAAGTGCTGCATTTGGGAATTTTGATCTTAACCTTTTTGTTACCTGTTTAAATTCTTCTGCTGTATATCTTCTATTCATTCTTTTTAAAGTTTCTGTACATCCACTTTGTAATGATAAATGGAAATGATCACATATTTTGTCTAGCTTTGATAATCTTTCTACAAATTCATCTGTTATTATTGTTGGCTCTATTGAACCTAATCTTATTCTGTGTAATCCTTCTATTTTATTTATTTCTTCTAATAAATCAATCAATCCAATACCATTTTTTAAATCTCTTCCATATGATGCAATATGAATACCTGTAATTACTACTTCATTTATTCCATCAGATACTATTTTTTCAATTTCTTCAATTACATTTTCAATTTTTCTACTACGTATATGTCCTCTTGCAAATGGAATTAAGCAATATGAACAGAATCTATCACAACCATCTTGAACTTTTATTACTGCTCTTGTTTTTTCTGTATATGTTGTTGTTCCAAGCTCTACATAATCTGTTTTATACATTACATCAGATACATATTCTTCTATTCCTTTTTCTTTAATATGATTTTCGATTACTTGTACAATATCATTTTTTTCGTTATTTCCTAGTATTAAATCTATTTCTTCAATCTTTTTAAGTTCATCTTTTGCAACTTGTGCATAACATCCACATGCTACTAGTGTTGAATTACTATTTATTTCTTTTGCCCTTCTTAACATTTGTCTTGATTTTCTATCTGCTACATTTGTTACTGTGCAAGTATTTACAATATATATATCAGCATATTTATCAAATGGAACTACTTCATATCCGTGCTCTATAAATTTTTGTGACATTGCATTTGTTTCGTATTGATTTACTTTACAACCTAAAGAGCAAAATGCTACTTTTTTTGATTCATTCATTTTCATATTTCTCCTATTTTTCTCTTTTTAAATATTTTTGATTGTATCAAATTTCTAGACAAAAGTCAAACTTATGTAAATTTTAAGATAGATATAGTTTTAATTTTGGTCAGTTTAAAGCACAGCATACAGTTATAATTAATTTAATATACCGTAAATCGTAAAAATGCACATAAAGAACGTTTGAACATTTTTTTACGTTCCATATATGCATTTACATTTTTAATATCACCTATGTGCGTTTTTTTTGTTTAAGTACATCGCTAATGCAATTTCTGGCGTTTCGTTTCCTGAAAAAGCCTTGATTGGTGCAAACTCGTCTTCTTTTTTTACTTCTAATAATGTAAAATTTTTACTTATTTTAAAAGCATCAAAAATAAACTTCTCAAATTTAAAAGTATTTGGCTCTGAAGGCACAGTTTTTACACCTTCTTTATTTATATAATCATTTTTTTTGAAAGCTCTATGGTATGGTAATTTTAAATCAATCGCTTTTATAAAAGTTTTTTTATCAAAAATATGTGATAATATATTTATTTGATTATAATTATATTTTCCGCGCTCATTTTTTGAATTTAACATATCTGCTGTTAAATGTTTGGGATTTATAATATTTACTTTATTGTTAACTTTAGCAAAAACCCAATCTTTATCATTAATATTTTCTTTTGCAATAGATTTTGCGGCCACATTTGATTTATTACTTACCATCAATCCTAGTAAAATAGGATCAATTATTTCTAATAAAATATTGTCAATTCCTGAAATGGTAAACCAATTGATCTTTGATGTAGTTTTTAATAAACCTGATTTATAAAAAGCTTTAAATACATCTCCATTACCATTAGAGCCTTCTTTTAGAGTATATAAATTATCTAAAATAATTTTACCTTCTTTATCTACCAATGGTAATGTATCTTGCTTAAAAAAGTATATTTTATCTTTATCATATCCAAAATAATTTTTTTGTTTAAAATATTCTTTAGTATCTTCATCATTAAATATGCTAGTCATAATATACCAATTTAAATATACTCCATACTCTATATGAACTTTTTTTAATTTATCAGATAAAAATTCAAATAATGATTTCTTTGGCGGAACATCTATTTCATAGCAACCTTTAGGTCCTTTATACCCAAGCCTTGTTCCTTGCCCTCCAGCAAGTGTTATTACTGCTAATTCATTATTTTTTATTATTTTATCACCTATTAATTTATATTCATTTTTCTTCTCTTGTGAAAAATCTTCAAAACAAAAATAATTAATTGGTGATATATTTTTATGATTAATTATTTTATTTGTTAGAGATTTAGTATATATTTTATTCAAACGTTCAAAATTAGTTTTTACAATTTGATCTAATAATAATTCTTTTTGGTAAATATCTAATTCATCATAAAATTGCAATAACTGTTCCTGACCATATTTTTTTAATATAGTTTGGGCTTTTTGTAATTTAACATCAATTATTTTATTTTTCATAGGTTCTTTTTTGATATTTATACATATCTCTCCTTTTTACTTATATTCGCTTATTGCTGTTTTTAATGATTTTATTATTTTTTCTTTTCCTGGCATACTAGAATTTTTTAGTATTTCAATTTCTTCACCAATATTATATGGTACACGTACATTTGTAATTAGTATTGGTTGTAATTCTTTTTCATCATGTTTTCCTTCTAATATAGTATATGAAGCAACTGTTGAAAACTTGTTAGTTGGACAATACTCATTTTTATTTAACATTTCAATTGGTGCTCCTACACTTCCTGTATTAAATATTAATTTATTTTGATATCTTACTAAATTTGGAGTATGTATGTGCCCATATCCTATTATGTCTGGTATTTTGTCTTTTTCTGTTTTTCCTATAAATTCTGTATTTTTAAATAAATCTAATGGATTATCTATTTCTAAATTTGCATAACTATTTTTTTTGTTTGAGTATGCTGGATTAAATAATAAATCTAATCCGTATGGAGATGCATGAAAAAGCCTTATTAAATACCCGCTTAAATAGAACTCATACATTATAGGAAGATTTTTTAAAAACTCTGCTCTTTCCTCGCCAATTTGCATTCTTGTCCAAAACTTTTTTATTAATGCTTTATCAGAAGTCATTACTTCATCACAATTACCTTTTAGTATAACTTCGCAATTTTCTTTAATAATATCTATTACTTTTTTAGGATTAGCACCTTTTGAGACAATATCCCCTAAGCATATTATTTTTCTTATGTTTCTATTTTTTATATCGCTTAATACCGCATTTAGTGCTGTTATGTTTGCATGTACATCACTTATTACTGCTATTTTTTCCATATTCACTCCCTTATTGTTATACTTTTATATTAATTTTACCAGTTTATTCACCTATTATCAAGTGTTTTTTTTGGGGGACGGAGAATCGGGGACGGAGATTCTCCGTCCCCGAAATTCTCCGTCCCCGATTCTCCGTCCCCAAAATTCTCCGTCCCCATTTACAAAGCGCTCTTTTTGTGATATATTATTACATATTGATTTTAAGGAGATGCGTTATGGAATTAATAAAAAATTTATATTCAAATATTGATGCTTATGCAGATAAAGAAATTTCTGTAGAAGGTTGGGTAAAAACAGTTAGAGATTCTAAAACATTTGGCTTTATAGAATTAAATGATGGAACATTTTTTAAAAATATACAAATAGTTTTTGAAGATTCATTAGAAAACTTTGCAGAAGTATGCAAATTGCCTCTTAGTTCAACTATTGCCGTTACTGGTAAATTTGTAAAAACAGAAGGTGCAAAACAACCATTTGAAATAAAAGCTACCAAAATAGATATTGAATTTGCAGCAGACTTAGATTATCCACTTCAAAAGAAAAGGCATTCTTTTGAATATTTAAGAACTATTGCACATTTAAGACCAAGAACAAATACTTTTAATGCTGTATTCAGAGTTCGTTCTGTTTTATCATATGCAATCCACAAATTCTTTCAAGAAAGAGGATTTGTATATGTTCACACCCCAATAATTACATCTAGTGACTGTGAAGGTGCAGGAGAAATGTTTAATTTAACTACATTTGATTTAAACAATGTACCCAAAACAGAAGATGGTGAAGTTGCTTATTCAGAAGACTTTTTTGGAAAACCAGCTCACCTTACTGTAAGTGGACAACTAAGTGTTGAAACTTATGCACATGCATTCAGAAATGTATATACTTTTGGACCTACTTTTAGATCTGAAAATTCAAATACCGTAAAACATGCTTCTGAATTTTGGATGATTGAACCAGAAATATGTTTTGCAGATTTAAAAGATGATATGGATTTGGCAGAAGATATGGTAAAATATATTATTAAATACGTTATGGATAATTGCCCAGAAGAAATGGAATTTTTTAATAATTTTATTGATAAAGGATTGTTTGAAAAATTAAATAATGTATTAAATTCAGATTTTGCTAGAATTAGCTACACAGATGCGATAAAAGAATTAGAAAAAAATAACGACAAATTTGAATTCCCTGTTGAATGGGGTACAGATTTACAAACAGAACATGAAAGATATTTGTGTGAAGTTGTATTTAAAAAACCTGTATTTGTCACAGATTATCCAGCTGAAATAAAAGCTTTTTATATGAAACTAAACCCAGATGGAAAAACTGTTGCAGCAGCAGATTTACTAGCTCCTGGAATTGGAGAAATAATTGGAGGAAGCCAAAGAGAAGACAATTTAGAAATATTACAAAACAAAATTAAAGATCTTGGAATGAATGAAGAAGATTATTGGTGGTATTTAGATTTAAGAAAATACGGAAGCACAAAACATTCTGGATTTGGACTAGGATTTGAAAGAATGATGATGTACTTAACTGGTATGCAAAATATTCGTGATGTTATACCTTTCCCTAGAACTCCAAAAAATTGTGAATTTTAATTTTATATAGTATTTTGGGTGAGTTAAATGAATAAAACAAAAGGAAAAAATTTTAAAGAAAATCATAAAAAAGAAAAAAAAAATGAAACTAGTATTGTTTCAAAAATAATAATTATAATTTGTATTATTGTTATTATTTTTTCTTTATATAACATAGGATATTGGCTTTTAGAAAATCATACTAGCGATTCTTTATTAAGCGATATTCAGTCAAAAACTACTATTACGCAAGAGCAAATTGTTGTAGAAGATCAAAGTATTACTAAGCATAATTTTGATTTTTCAGAATTATTAAAAACAAATCAAAATACTGTAGGTTGGGTATATGTTCCTAATACAAAAATTAATTATCCAGTTGTTCAAATAAATAATAATGACTATTATTTAAATCATTCTTTTGACAATTCTAATAATTCTGCGGGCTGGATATTTGCTGATTATAGATGTAACATTGGTGAATCTTCTAATATCATTATCTACGGTCATAATAGAAAAGATAAAAGTATGTTTGGTTCTTTAAAAACTGTTTTAGAATCTGAATGGTATTCTAATGAAGAAAACTTATATATTAATTTTTCAACACTTAATGAAAGCCATGTGTATAAAATATTTTCAACATTTGTATGTAATGATAAAGATGTAAGTTCATATTTGCAAACTGGCTTTTCTTCAAAGGATGAATTTAATTTATATATACAAAAATTAAAAAATACCAGCTCACATAACTTCAATACAAACTTAGATGATACTGAACAAATAATTACATTGTACACTTGCTATGGTTTAAATAATCAAAGATTGTTAGTTTGTGCTAAATTAGTTGATTAAAACTGTTGAATAATTATAATTAAATTATTATATGCTATTTTTTATTATTTTATATGCTAAATAATATATAATATTCAAGTCCTATATAGGACAAATCCCTGTATAAGGGAGGTGTTTGCAACAATTGAAATCTTTACTTAAATTGCTAGCTTTAGTAATCATTTATCTTATAATGAATGATGAAAAATAGCAAATTACTAAAAAGACTAGGAACTGCCATTCCTAGTCTTTTTTAATGTTTACAACTTTTTTAAATTTGAAATCTCTACTCATTTGAGCTATTAGTATTATAGCCTATTTTTTATTATATGTCAAATTTTAAATTTTATGCTTTTATTACAAAAACATTATTCATATTTTATTCTTCTCTCTCCCCATAATAAGCTTGAAGCATCAATTCTTTTATTTCATGAACTAATGGTAATCTTGGGTTTGCAGTTGTACATTGATCTTCGAATGCCATTTCTGATAATTTATCTACTTTAGATAAGAATTCTTGTTCATCTATTCCTGCTTCTTTTAAAGTTTTTGGAATTCCTAAATCTTTATTTAATTGTTTTACTGCTTCGATTAATGACTCTACCCCTTGCTCTGTTGTTTTAGCCTTTAGACCTAATCTTCTTGCAATTTCTGCATATTTTTCATCAGCAATAAAATATTCGTATTTAGGGAATGAAACGAATTTAGTTGGCTTTGTGCTATTGTATCTTATTACATATGGAAGTATTATTGCATTTGCTCTTCCATGTGGTAAATGGAACT
Source organism: Clostridia bacterium (assembly GCA_017937285.1). Taxonomy (GTDB): domain Bacteria; phylum Bacillota; class Clostridia; order TANB77; family CAG-508; genus CAG-492. The sequence continues at coordinate 16,949 of JAGBDU010000021.1, read as the reverse complement.
CTCCCCCTAATTTATGTGCTATAGAATGGTTTACTCCTAAAAATGCATTTGAAAAAGCCATTCCTGCTATACAGCTTGCATTATGCATTCTTTCCCTTGCATATTGATTATCTCCGTGTTCATATGCTTCTTTTAAATTTTTAAATACAAGTTCAATTGCTTTTTCTGCTAACCCATCTGTAAAATCAGATGCCATATTAGATACATATGCTTCAATTGCATGTGTTAGCACATCCATTCCTGTATCTGCTGTGATGCTTTTTGGTAAACTTGATACCAAGTCTGGATCTATAATTGCAATATCTGGTGTTAGTTCATAATCTGCTAATGGGTATTTTTTGTTAAGTTTTTTATCTGTAATTACTGCAAAAGATGTAACTTCTGAACCTGTTCCAGATGTTGTTGGAATACATACCATTTTTGCTTTTTCTCCTAATTTTGGGAATTTATATGTACGTTTACGTATATCCATAAATTTTAGTTTTAAACCTTCTACATCTGCTTCTGGATGCTCGTAAAATAACCACATTCCTTTGGCTGCATCCATTGCACTTCCTCCACCTATTGCTATAATTACATCTGGATTGAATGAATTCATCATTGCAACACCTTTTTTTATTGTGTCAAAAGATGGATCTGGCTCAACTTCTGCGAATATTTCTGAATGAACATATTCTTTTCTTTTTCTTAGATGATATAAAATTTTATCAACATATCCAAGTTTAACCATACCTGGATCTGTTACTATAAATGCTCTTGAAATATCTAACATTTTTTCTAAATATGATATAGATCCTGATTCAAAATATATTTTTTCTGGAACTTTAAACCATTGCATATTAACCCTCCTTTTTGCGACTCTTTTTACATTTATTAAATTAACTGATGATACATTTGCTGTTGTAGAGTTGCCTCCAAAAGTACCACAGCCTAAAGTAAGTGATGGCATATTTGTATTATATATATCACCTATTGCTCCGTGTGTTGATGGAGAATTTACAATTATTCTTCCTGCTTTTACAGTTTCAGAAAATTTTTGTATAGTAGCACTATCCTCTGAATGTATAACTGCAGAATGTCCAAGTCCTCCAAATTCTAAAAGTTTTTCTGCTAAATCAATCCCTTCATCTGCATTATCAACTATATAATAAGCAAGTACTGGGCTTAGTTTTTCTTTTGAAAATGGATATTCTACACCTACTCCATTTTCTTTTAATACTAGAACTTTTGTATCTTTTGGTACTTCTATTCCAGCTCCTTTTGCAATATTGTATGGGCTTTTTCCTACAATATCTGCATTTAAAGCACATCCTTTTTCTTCAATGAACATACTTCCTCTTAATTTTTTAGTTTCTTCAGCACTTAAGAAATAGCATCCTGCTTCTTTCATTAATTTTTCGAATTCTTTTTGAATTTCTTTATCTATAATAACAGATTGTTCTGATGCGCAAATCATTCCATTATCAAAAGATTTTGACATTACTAAATCATTTACTGAAGTTTTTAATTTTGCTGTTTTATCTATATAACAAGGCACATTACCAGGTCCAACTCCAAGTGCTGGTTTTCCTGATGAATATGCTGCTTTTACCATTCCAGTTCCACCTGTTGCTAAAATTAAATTTACCCCTGGATGATTCATTAACATACTAGTTGCTGTTATTGATGGCTCTTCTATCCATAATATACAATCTTTTGGTGCTCCTGCTTTTATTGCAGCATCTCTTACAATAGTTGCTGCTTCAACACTACATTTTTGTGCTGATGGATGAAATCCAAATATTATTACATTTCTTGTTTTTGCAGAAATAATAGATTTAAACATTGTTGTAGATGTTGGATTTGTTACTGGTGTTACACCTGCAATTATTCCTATTGGCTCTGCTATTTCTTCATATCCTTCTTCTTCATTTTCGTTTATAACTCCAACTGTTTTATCATATTTTATACTATGATACACATATTCTGTTGCAAACATATTTTTTGTTATTTTATCTTCGTAAATTCCTCTTCCTGTTTCTTCTACTGCTTTTTTTGCTAATTCCATATGATGTTCTAGCCCTGCCATAGACATAGCTTTTATAATATTGTTTACTTGATTTTGATCAAGTTTTAAATATTCTTCTGATGCTTTTTTGGCTCTTTCTACTAAGCTATCAATCATATTTTTTATTTTTTCTTCTTCATTAACAATAACTTCCTTTGACATAAAAGCCCTCCTTTTATCTATTGTGTTGTTTGCATTATATTAATAAAAAGCATAAAAGTCAATTAAATTTCATCGACAAGTTTTGTTATTTTTTATGATATATAAACAAAAATAAAAAGATGTAATACTAGCAATTAGCTAAAATTATTACATCTACTTACTATATTAATTCTCTTTGCAAAATTGTAATATATAATAAAAAATTTTCTGTCCTATGACAAGGCTATTTCATATATTTCAATACATCCACACAATATTTAGCCCCTTTAACCATTTCATTATTATTAAACAAATCTTGATATTCTTTTAAACTAACTAACTTAATTTCATCAACTTCACTATCCTGTTTTTTTATTTTTAGCTCTTTTTTGAATTAACAATTTGCCGTCATTATCTATTATAGCTACAACACTAATCCCATGGCAGATACCATTTTTATGTGTTTCTAATTTACTCATTATTTTTCCTGTATTTTCTCCTTGTTCAGTTAAAACATTTACTAATTCTTCCATTATCTTTCTCCTTTTTTACAAATTACTATAATACTTATATCTTTATTAAATTTCTAAAAGAAAATTTATTATGGATATAATATAACATAATTGCTTTAAAATCAATATTTAAGAAAAAAGGGGAGCAAAATAAATTTCGCATCCCCAAAAAAAGGATAAATAAAAAAATTACATACTTTACTTTACAAAGTCAAAGATATACATTCTGCCTTCATTTGAAATCACCATCACGTCTTCGCCTCTTCTGTAATAACGTTCAGGCTTTTCAAAGCAGAAAAACTTTATGATTCTCCAGTCGTTACTATAGTGCTTTAGCTTCTTTCTGAAGTGCTTCCAGAACTCAACCGATGCCCTTTCTGTGTTATTGCTCTATCATATCATATAACTTCAGCTTTCGCACTATCCTCTTCGACTCTCTTATCTTTATATATATTAAATACAATATAATAAACAACAACCCCCAATTTTTCACATACAAAATTAATAAACTGCTTACATATAACAACAATATTAAAGTTATACTAGAAATTCTTTCTATACAAATATACGATTCCTTAAGACCACAAAAAATGCAAATAATACTCTTTAATATTCTTCCACCATCCAAAGGATAAATTGGAATAATATTTACAATAGCTAAAATCAAATTTATGTATATTAATTCTATTTTTAAGTTTTCTTCTATATTTATGTATAAAAATATAATGGCAAATAAAAAATTTAAAATCGGACCACATAAATATATTATAATCTTTTTTAGCTCTAATACATTAGACTTTAATATTTTTTTATTATAATCTTTTACCGGATTGTTAAAAGATAGTGAAAAACCAATTGGTTTTATTTCAAAAATAGTTGGTTTAAATCCTAATATTAGTCCTATAATCAAGTGTCCTAATTCATGTAAACATGCAAATATCATTAGTAATATGTATATTCTAAATTGACTCGTTAGTAAAAATATTAATACAAGTATTAATATTTTTAAATCTATTTTTATTTGCATATCATTACTTATTCTCCTTTTTTTCAAAATTGTAATAAGTATTCTGGATTCACTGCTCTATTTTCTCTTCTAATTTCAAAATGTAAATGTGGACCTGTTGCTTTTCCAGTTGAACCCACTTTGGCAATTTTATCTCCTTGATTTATTTGGTCTCCTTGTTTTACTAATAATTCACTACAATGTGCATAAATTACTGTAATATCACCATTTGCGACTTTCAAATGTAATCCAAAATCCCCCTCTGCAGAAGCTTCTATAACAGTTCCATCCATTGCCCCAACAATAACAGTTCCTGTAGTAGCTCCTAAATCTATTCCTTTATGATTAGCTGATATAATTTCGGTAGACTCTCTTGCGCCAAACTTAGATGTAACGAATCCACTACTTAGTGGATTTATAATATTAAAATTTTGTTTTATATATTCTGCATCCACTTTCATTTGCTTTTGCTCTGTACTAAAATTGCTGATTTGCTCTACAGAATCTTCTGTACCACCGCCAATTCCCATACTTATAGTTTTTTCAGTCTTTTGCCCTATATCATCTTGTGTTGTAATATTTTGTGTATTTTTTTCATTTTCTGGAACATTATTCATATGATCTTCTTGATTATTTTTTTCTTGGTTATTTCCTTCTTGGTTATTTCCTTCTTGGTTATTTTCTTCTTGATTATTTTCTGATTGATTATTTCCTCCTTGATTATCTTCTCCTTGGTTATTTTCTTGTATATTTTCTATATTGTCTGTTTTTTTATTGCTTTTATTTATATTTAAACTTTCATATTTTTTGCACAATTCTTCATATATTTTTTTAAAATCTACATCATATTCTAAAATACCATTTATATTGTTTAAAAAACTTTTTAAATTCTCGTTTTGTGAATTTTTAACATAATATATTCCACAATATATTAACAAACATATTAAAATTTGTATAAACATATTTTTGATTTTTTTATTAGCTTTTTCTTTTACAAAATTTTCACTTGAAATTCTTAAATCTGTATTCCTTCGCCTTTCCAATACGTCTTCAGCTCTTCTTATTCGTTCTTCTTCACTAACCAATCTATCCATATTAATAGCATCATTCCTTATCTTAAAAGTATCTTACTATTAATATATATGTCTGTTTTTAAAATATAATACTTACAATTAATAAGAATACTAATATTACATTTATTAACTTTAATTTTTTATTTTTCGTTTTTAAATCTTTGCTATCGCTTTCTGAACTTTTTAAATAATCTGAAATAATTAGCTCTGCCTCTTTTATCACATAATTATTATCTTCTTGATTATTTTCATTATTCTTTCTAAATTTATTTGTATATTCATACTTTTTAGCTTTTTTATTATCTTTAAATATAATAATTGCCTCTTCAATTGTATTAGATGGTACATCCTTTAATCTTATAATATTTCTCATATTTTCCATACCTATATACCTCCTAAAATTTATATATAGATATTTTTTCCATTTTTTAACTATTTATTCAATACAATCTATAATTCCATCAGAAATTATTTTTGATAAATATATAATCTGGTTTAATGATACATTCTGCAAGGTTTTAAAATTTAGTTCATTATTATTATAATCCTTTCCCACAACAACTTTTATTCCTATATTTCCAACTCTTCTTTTTATTTTATTAAGTCCTTTTCCTATAAAAATTCCACCATCTTCAACAAATATTTTACCAATATGTTTTTCGTCAGATAACGCTGCATCAACAGCTATTATAAATGGATTTTTAAATTTTGAATTTATTTCACTTATCTTTTGATTCATATTATTGAAAGTTAAATTTTCATCTAAATCACCATAAATAAATTCATTGTTTATTTTATTTTTTAACAAAGATCCGGTAATTGGTCCAATACAATCTCCAATAACTCTGTCTGTACCTATACAGCAAAAAATAATATCTTTTTTGTTTTGTATTTTAGTTTTTAAATCACTTACAAATTCAATATTATTATTATTCTTGTTCAAACTATTCCTCCAAATATAACAAAAAATTAATAGTACAATATTAAAAGCCAAATTAATTATTTTAGTTCATATTAATTTTTAAAATTATTCCTAACTCATCAACATTAGAAAAAGCATTTCTTTTTTTTTTGCAATTAATATTCATATAATAAGAATATGTAAATTTTTATTTTATATTCTAAAATTTAATTTTATAAAGCAATAAATACATAAATAATAGTTTTATAATATTAGTTATGTATCTATTGCATATTAAAAGCATCGCACTTTAACTTAATGTGTCAAAAATCTCCGTCCCTATTAACCTCAATTTAAACTTTTTGCCCCGTCCCCAAAATAAAAAATCTCGCTTATTAGCGAGATTTTTTATTTTATCCTTTTATTTGTTTTGCAACTTCTTCAGCAAAGTTTTCTTCTTTCTTTTCGATTCCTTCACCTTTTTCTAATCTTGCAAATCTTATAACTTTTGCATCTTTTTCTTTTAATAGTTGAGATACTTTTATATCTGGATTTTTTACGAATTCTTGATCTACTAAACAGATTTCTCCGTAAAATTTTCCAATTCTTCCTTGAACCATTTTTTCTGCTATTGCTGCTGGTTTTCCTTCATTCATAGCTTGAACTTTTAAGATTTCCATTTCTTTGTCAACTCTTTCAGCTGGAACAGATTCTCTGTCTAAGAATTCTGGTTTTGCAGCTGCAATTTGCATACATATATCTTTTGCAAGTTCTGGTGTTGCATTTTCCATTTCTACTAAAACACCTATTTTTCCATCTCCGTGAATATATTTTTCAACTGTTCCTGTTGTTTCAAATCTTTCAAATCTTCTTATTGTCATGTTTTCTCCAATTGTTGCTATTTTGTTTGTTAAAACTTCTTGAACTGTTTTTTCTGGATCAGAAATTGATTTTTCAGCTAATAATTCTTCTACTGTTGCAGGAGCGTTTACAGCTATTTGTTTAGCTATATCTGCAACAAATGATTTGAATTCTGCATTTGAAGAAACAAAGTCTGTTTCTGCGTTAACTTCAACAACTGCTCCTATTTTTCCATCTTCTGAAATATATGCATCTACTAATCCTTCTGCAGCTACTCTATCTGATTTTTTAGCTGCTTTTGCAATTCCTCTTTCACGTAATAATTCTATAGCTTTTTCCATATCTCCATTTGCTTCTGTTAAAACTTTTTTGCAGTCCATCATACCTGCACCTGTTTTTTCTCTTAAATCTTTTACTTGGCTTGCTGTTACCATCGTAATACCCCTTTCTTTATCTCTTATTTTTACAGTATGTTTTACTGTTTTTTGTAAAAAAATAGCTCCCACACTTATTCTATATAATGTAGGAGCAAATATATATCCGCCCTAGATTAATTTAGGACTGTATTTACTTAAATTTATTCAGCTGATTCTGCTGCAACAACTTCTTCAATTGTTTGTGGCTCTGAAGTTTCTTCGAAATTTTCTTCGATTGATTCAACTGTTTCTTCTGATTCACCTTGTTTTCCTTCAATAACTGCATTTGCCATTACATCTGCTATTAATTTTACAGCACGAATTGCATCGTCATTTCCAGGAATTGCATAATCAACATCTTCTGGGTTACAGTTTGTATCAACTAAACCTACTACTGGAATGTTTAACTTTCTAGCTTCTAATATTGCTATTCTTTCTTTTTTAGGATCTACTACAAATAAAACTCCAGGAATTTCTGTCATATCTTTAATTCCTCCAAGATTTTTTTCTAGTTTTTCCATTTCTTTTTTTAGTAATATAACTTCTTTTTTAGGTAATACATCAAATGTACCATCTTCTTGCATTGTTTCTAATTCGTTAAGTCTTTCAACTCTTTTTCTGATTGTACCAAAGTTTGTTAGCATTCCTCCTAACCATCTTTGATTTACATAGTACATTCCGCTCTTTTCTGCAGCTTCTTTCATACATTCTTGAGCTTGTTTTTTAGTTCCTACAAAAAGAACTTTTTTTCCTTCTTCTGCTTGACTTCTCATGAATTCATATGCTTCATCTATTTTTTTAGAAGTCTTTTGTAAATCGATTATATGGATTCCATTTCTAGCTTGGAATATGTATTCTGCCATTTTTGGATCCCATCTTCTAGTTTGATGTCCGAAATGAACACCAGCTTCTAGTAATTGTTTCATTGCAACTACTGCCATTTTTATTTCCTCCTTTTTGTTTTTACCTCCATAGAATTTTAATCATTATAAAAAACTTATTTTTAAGCACATTTTTATAACTCGTTCTATGTGTGTATTTATAACGTTTTTTATTATATCAATATTTTGTTGAAAAATCAAGTGTTTTATTCATTTTTTTCAAGTTATCCAAGGTGTTAGTTACAGTTAAGGTGCCTTAAAATAAGTCGTTTCAAAGGAATTATATTATAAAAAAAAGAGTAATTAATTACTCCTTTCATTTACTTGTTAAAAAACTGTGCACAATTTTTTAACTTATGCATTTGTTGCATTTAATTTTTTTGATAAATTTGATTTTTTTCTAGCTGCTGCGTTTTTTGTAAAAACACCTTTTGTACAAGCTTGATCTATTTTTTTTGTTGCTTCTGAGAATAAAGCTTTTGTCTCTTCTGCATTATTATTTTCTAAAGATTGTTCAAATTTTTTAACAGCTGTTCTGCATCCTGATTTTATCATATTATTTCTTGCAGTTTTCTTTTCGATAACTGATACACGTTTAATTGCTGATTTAATATTTGGCATTTATGTTACACCTCCTCTTACTTGTTAACTTTTGACAAATGCTATTCTACCACAAATATATAGAATTTGCAAGTGGTTAACTATAATTTTCACGTTGATTTTTAACACGACGAAAATTTTTTAACATTACGGAGATTTTTGACACAAATTAAAGTTTGTGGCTCTAATTTTAAAGTTTGTAATTTTCAGATAAGCTTTAAGGTAAGCCGTTTCAAAGATGTTCAGCTGTTAAGAATCTCCGTCCCCAATTCTCCGTCCCCGTTTCTCCGTCCCCAATTCTCCGTCCCCGTTTCTCCGTCCCCGAATCTCCGTCCCCGAATCTCCGTCCCCAATTTCAATTTTGGTTGTCTATCATTGATAAAATATATGTTGAAAAAGGCGAAATTAAAGAGATTACATTTCTGTAATCTCTTATTTCTCTAAATGTTTCCTATTCGTTCGTAATGTCAGGCGCACCAACTGGGCAAACACCAGCACAAGTTCCGCAAGATATACATACATTTTCATCTATTTCATATCTTTCATCACCTTGGTGAATACATTCCATAGGACATTGTGCAGCACATGCTCCACAAGATATACATTTGTCTGAAATTTTATATGCCATTTAATTCACCACCTTTCAAATAATATTTTCTACTATATTTCGTCATTTTGATTTTTATTTTTTTGATCTAATTTTTCAAGTTGTTCTAGCTCCTGTAGCTCTTTAAAATTTTCTTTTTCTTCTTGATTAACAACATCTCTTTTAATATCTTTTATTACTTTAATTTCTGTTGCAGGAAATTTTTTATAACAAAAATCTTCGCCTTCTTTAATTTTTACTTTTACTATCTCTTTTAATATTTCTACAGCCTCAACAGTTCCTTCTCCAGCTGGAGTTTTTACTATCGCACCTACTTTTGGTAATTTAGCTAATTTTTCAGAATATGCTTCTTGTTCATATTTTAAACAACACATTAGGCGTCCACAATTACCAGATATTTTGGAAGGATTTAATGCTATATTTTGCTCTTTTGCCATTTTTATTGAAACAGTTTCAAAATTGTCTAAAAAAGAGCAACAACATAATTCTCTACCACAAACTCCATTTCCTCCAATTCTTTTTACTTCATCTCTAACACCAATCTGTCTTAGCTCTATTCTTGTTTTAAAGACACTTGCTAGGTCTTTAACTAAATCTCTAAAATCTATTCTTCCATCAGCAGTAAAGTAAAATAAAATTTTACTTCCGTCAAATTTATATTCAACATCAATTAAATTCATATCTAATTTATATTTTTTTATTTTTTCTTTACATATTTTTGTTGCTTCTGCCTCTTTACTTTTATATTTTTTTAAAGAATTTAAGTCCTCTTTTGTTGCAATTCTTATGACTTTTTTTAATGGATTATTTAATTTAGATTCCTCTATTTCTCTTTTAGGTATAACTACATATCCAATTTCTTCTCCCATTGCGGTTTCTACTATTACATTATCGTTTTTATTTATTTCGAAATCTCCTGGATCGAAAAAATATATCTTTCCGGGTCTTTTAAATCTTACCCCTATAATTTTCTTCATTAATTTCCCCCCATATTTTTATTAGCATATTATCTATTGTCATGTCATAATTATTAGCAATAGATAATTTATTTTTTGCTTCTTGAACCAATTCCATTGCATTAATATAATGATTTTTAGTTACTATATTATGATTAATTTTTTCGAATAGCAAAACATACATATAATCTAATAATAAATTAATATCCTCTTTATTATTATAAAATACTTCGTTTTGATTTATAATATTTAATTCATCAGTTATGTCAAAGGCATCCACAATTGATTTTATTTGATTAAGTATTGATATTTTTTCTATTACCTTTATACTTTTGCTTATACTTCCATCACATAATTTTAACATATTTTCATCTAAATTTACATTGTTAAATTTTTCATTTAAAAATGCTTTTAGATTTGCATCTGTTAATTTATGAAAATACATTTTTGTGCATCTTGATTTTACAGTTGCTAAAATATTATTTTCATTTGATGCTATTAATATTATTACAATAAATGCTTGAGGCTCTTCTAAAGTTTTTAGTAAGCAATTTTGTGCCTCTTTTGTCATTGTATCTGCATTATCTATTATATAAACTTTTTTTGAACCATTTATAGGTTTTTCTAATATATTTTTTTGCATCTGCCTTATTTGATCTATCTTTATTGTATTTCCATCAGGTTCAATTAAGAAAAAATCTGGATTATTTTTTGTATCAAATTCAATACATGATTTACAATTTCCACATGGTTTATTTATTTTATTATCACATAAAATCATTTTAGCAAATTCAAATGCAAATAACTTTTTTCCAATTCCATCTATTCCATAAAATAAATAACTATGCAATATATTATTTTTTTTTATAGATTTTTTTAATATGCTTTTTATGTTATCATTACCAATTAAATTATCTAAATTCAACTTAAAAATACCTCGCTATACTGTACCTATTTTTTTTAGTGGCCACCACCTAAATGCTACTTTTCCTTCTATTTTACTAATAGGAATACATCCAAATCTTCTTGAATCTGATGATGCGTTTCTATTATCTCCAAGCACATATACATATCCTTCTGGAACTATTACATCAGAAAATTCCCCACCTGATGACATATCAGTTTTTAATGTTTGACTTAAGTATGGTTCTTCTAATATACCTCCATTTATATAAACCTTCCCATTTTTTATTTCTACATGGTCTCCTGGTTTACCTATAACTCTTTTTATATAGCTTGATTTTGTAATTCCCAATCCATAGTACATAACTTTTTCATATAAGTTTTTTGAATCTTCTTTATATATTGCTGTTGGATTAGATGAATCTGCAGATTTTACTAGAGTTACACTAGGAGCTTCAAATGTAACTATGTCACCTCTATTTGGTGCTCTATTAAAATTAGTAGACCATGTACTTAATATGAGTTTTTCTTCTGGAAAACATGTTGGAGCCATTGATGTTCCTTTTACAGTTGTAGGCATTCCTATAAATGTTTTTAAAAAAAATACAATAACAAAAGCTATACAAATACTTAACAGCCATCCTAAAACATTTTTAACAAATCTTTTCATTTGTATATCTCCTATTTTTTCTATTTTTATTTTTTCTTTACATTAATATTATAGTATAAATATTATTCTTTTTCAATAACTTCTCTATTTTTTACAGGTATTCTGAGTACAACTTCAGTTCCTTTTCCAAATTCACTTTTTATATCTATACTACCATTATTTTGTTCAATTATTTCTTTTGCAATTGAAAGCCCAAGTCCTGTACCTCCTAGCTCTCTAGTTCTTGCTTTATCAACTCTATAAAATCTTTCAAAAATTCTTGGCAAGTCTTTTTCTGGTATGCCAATTCCATTATCTATTACTTTTATATATGCATCATTATATACAAAACCTACATATATTTTAATGTTACCATTTTCCTGGGTGTATTTAATACTGTTTGTTAATATATTTAGTATTACCCTTTCAATACCGTATTTATCCGCCTTTACAAGTGGTACATCAGCTGTTACAAAACATTCAACTTTATGTTTTTTCTTTTCTATTTCCATTTCAAGATTTTCTAGGCATTTTTTTGTTAACACACCTAAATCTATTTCTGTTTTTTCTACTTTGTTTTTATTATTGTCATATCTTGATAAAGTAAGTAAATCTGTAACTAATTTTGCCATACGCCTTGATTCTGATGAAATTACATTTAAAAATTGCATTTGTGTATCTTTGTCATAGTCACTTTCTAAAAGAGTATCTGCATATCCTATTATTGATGTAATTGGTGTTTTTAGCTCATGTGATACATCTGCTACAAATTCTTTTCTCATATTATCAAGTTTTACATGTTCTGTTATATCTTGAAGTAGAATTATAATTCCATTTGGTCTATTTTTTGAATCTTTAAATGGTGCAAAAAATATATTGATATATTTTTCATTTATAAATACTTTTTGCTCTGTTGTTGTAATATCATCTAAATAAACTATTTTTTCTAAATTAACATCTAAATCAATTTTTTTAAATATTTTATTAAAAGTATTATCTTCTTTATTTAAATTTAGAAAATTTATAGCTGCTGGGTTTATATATGTAACATTTCCATCTAAATCAAATGATATTATTCCATCTGTTATGTGTAATAATATGGCTTCTACTTGATTTTTTTGCTTATTTACCACTTTTAAATTTTGTTTTAGCTCTTCTATCATATAATTTATAGTTTTTGAAAATTTATCTTCTGCGTTCTTTTTTCCTTCTTCTAAATATTTTATTTCGTTGTCATTTTCTTCATCAAAATTTCCAGCATTATCAACTATATTCGATAATGGTTTTGTTATTAACTTTAAAACATTATTTACTAGTACTATTGAACAAATAACAAATAATATAATAGCAATTATCCAAATTATTCCAGAAATTGTAACGCTCTTATTAATAGTTTCGATTATATCATTTGTGCCAATTTGATTTTCTATACGCTTATAGTTAATAACACTAATTATACTTGTAATCGATAATAACAACGAGCCAATACATATCATTATTGTTGTTATTTTTAATTGAATATTTTTCATAAGTTTATACCTACCTTAAATTATAAATGTTGCAATTATTTCTAAAAAAGTGGAAAAGAGATTATCCCCATTTCCACTTTTTATATTTATTTTGACGCAATATAATAACCAACACTTCTTTTAGTTATTAAAATTTTTGGTGTAGATGTATCTAATTCTATTTTTTCTCTAATTCTTCTTACTGTTACATCTACAGTTCTAATATCACCATAATATTCATAACCCCATACTTTTTCTAATAAGGTTTCTCTTGTTACAACTTGACCTGGTTGTTGTGCTAGATATTTTAATACTTCAAATTCTCTTAATGTTAAATCTATTACTTTTCCTCTTACTTTTACTTCAAATTTATCTAAATCTAAAAATAAATCTCCTACAGATATCTCATTAGGAACATGTTCTTCTTCTTTATTTTCGTTTTCAAAGTTTCGATTGTAGTCATTATCATTTTTTCTTAAATTAGCTTTTACTCTAGCTATTAGCTCTCTTACGCTAAATGGTTTAGTAATATAATCGTCTGCTCCTAGCTCTAGTCCTAATATTTTATCTATTTCTTCATCTTTTGCAGATAACATTATAATTGGTATATTATAGTTATGTCTGATTCTTTTGCATACAGTTAATCCATCCATTTTTGGTAGCATGATATCTAATAAAACTAGATCTGGTTTTTTTTCGCTAACTATTTTTATAGCTTCTTCTCCATCATTTGCCTCTAATGTGTTATATCCTTCTTTTTTTAAATTATATACTAGTATGTCTACAATTGGCTTTTCATCATCTACTACTAAAACTGTTTTTTGGCTTTTTTCTTTGATTATTTTTTCTTTTATCTTTTCTTTGCTATTTTCTATATTATCTTCCAATGAAAGCCCTCCCCCTACTATAGAATTCAACTACTAATATTTATATCATAATTAAATATTTAATACAAGTTTTTTAAAAAAATTTTTATAATATAATACCTTTGGAACAACTTATTCTTTGAACTGAACTGTAACTTAGAAACTCACTTACTACATAATTATTTCAATTTCATTCACAGACCTATTATCTACTAGCTTAATTTTCTTTTCACTAATTTCATAACCATTGAAAAAAAACTTATCAACACCATTATTTTTTCTATTCGGATTATTAACTTTTATATTATAAATACTCTCACCAAATTTATATCTTATTTCATATTCACTCCAATCACTTGATATACACGGATTTATACTTAACATACCATTTTCTATTGTTAATCCCAATATATATTTTATCCCACATATATAATACCAACTAGAAGAACCTGTATACCAAGTCCAGCCTCCTGAACCAGCTAAATTTCCTATTCCATATATATCTGCAGCTATTACATATGGCTCAACTTTATATTTGTTCGAAAGCTCTTTTGTTTTAGAATGTTCTATTGGATTTATCATTTTATATAAATCTACTGCTTTATCCCCAAAACCTAATATTGATTCTGCAATTATTGTCCATATAGCAGCATGTGTGTATTGTTGTTAAGACCATTTTTAGTTTTAAACAACTGATAAGGCGTTTAAAACTTAGAAGGGTCTTATGCAAAATTAAAAAATTTACTTCTATGCATATTCTTCTATGCTAATTTTTTAATTTTACTTTCCTTATTCTTCTCATATTCTTTTTTAGCTACACTAAAATTATTATTTAATTCTTGTAGTGGCTTAAAGTTGAAATAAATATCAACTTGTTTGTCACTGTGAATTTCAATTTTTTCTATAAATTCTCTAATTATTTCTTTAGTAGGATTTTTTATTTTCAAAAATTCTTCTACTAAATTATCTAATCTTCTTTCATTTTTATCTTTATTATTTTCGCCAGATAATTCTTGTTCAAGTTCTTTTATTGCTTGTTCATAATTTTTTACAATTTCTTTTATTCTGTTTGCATTTTTCATATACTCTTCAAGAGATATAATACCTGCAAGCCTATCTTCGTACATTACTTCTAATTTTCTTGTTTCTTTTTCTATGTTTTGTTTAAAAGAATTAATTTGGCTTTTAATATCAAATTCTTGTGATTGTTTAGACTTTGTTTGTTTTGCAATTTCTTCTAATTTCTTTTTATTTTTATATTCTCTGCAAACTTGTCTTAAAACTTCTAATATCTGTTCTTCAAAAACTTGATAATTGAAATTGTGTGGCGAACAAACATCAAATTTTCCGAATCTTCCATATCTTTGGCACCTGCCATAGATATTTCCGTTTTTGTCTGGACTTCTAATTCCAATATAACCTCCACAATCATAACATCTAAGTAATCCCTTAAATAAGTAATCATTTTGAACTACTCTTGAGCCTTTTGTTGCCTCAATTACTTTCTTTGCTCTTTCAAAATCTTCTTTACTAATTATAGCTTCATGCATATTTTCTACTTTTACCCAATCCTCTTCAGGTAAATTTATAAATTTCTTTGATTTGAAGCTTACCTTTTTTCTCTTTCCCTGTATAACTGTTCCAGTATAGATTTCATTTGAAAGAATAAACCTTACTGTAGATTGTTGCCATAAACCATAAGTTAAAGATTTTGCTCCTCTATTTCTTTTATTATAGTCTGATGGAATAGGAATTTTCTTTTTACTTAAGTAATCTGCAATTTGCATGGTACCAAAACCTGCTAAATATTTTTCATATATTAGTTTTACAACATTTGCTGCCTCTTCATCTATTATTAAATGGTATTTGTTTTCTGGATCTTTTTTATAGCCATAAGGTGCTGTTCCTAAATATTCTCCATTATTTCTTTTTGCTTGTAATACACTGTTTATTTTCTTTGATGTATCTTTAGCATACATTTCATTTAATATTGATTTAAATGGTGCTATATCGTTATTTGAATTATCATAAGCAGTATCTATATTGTCTAATATTGCAACAAATCTAACTTCATGTTCTGGAAAATAATTTTCAATATATAACCCTGATTGCACATAGTTTCTTCCAAGCCTTGATAAGTCTTTTGTAACAACCATATTTATTTTACCTGATTCAATATCTGCAATCATTCTATTAAACGCAGGTCTATCAAAACTTGTACCAGTTACTCCGTCATCAACATATTCGGATATAAAATTCAATTTATTTTGTCTAATATATTGCATTAGCAAAGTTCTTTGGTTTCCAATACTTTCGCTTTCTTGATATCTTTCTTTTTCTTCATCTTCTCTTGAAAGTCTAATATATATACCTACTTTATAATCAATATTATTCATTATTGTATAGCCCAACTTTACCCTCCTTTTTGCTATAAAAATATATGAGATAATATTGATACTCTTAACTAATGTTTACAACCTTATTCACATTCGGTTGCATAAGTCAGCTGTAACTCAGCTAAAGCTTCGAACAGCTGACTTAATTATACCATATTATCTCATCAAATACCATTGTTTCATCTTATTTTTTAACTGTTTTTAAACAATAATTACCAAATGCTCTTTCAATAATCTTTTCTAGAGCCTCACCCTTATCATTAAAAATTATATTTATCTTAAAATCATTCTTTTTCTTATATTTCTTTTTTTCTTCCAATAGCCTCACTCCTCTTGTTTTATTTTTTCCAAATTTTAGAATTTTATACCGCTACAAGTGGATTCGCTCCCATATGAGATTTGCCCTCATTCCTGCTTTACAGAATCGCCCCTTTACATCACGTTAGCCAGACGAAAGTATCATTATTCGTGCTTGTAACTACTATTTAATTTTCAATGTACATTTCCATTTTTTGACTTTTTCGACTTTTTGTAGTAAAATTATGTCGATTAAGTGTTGTATACATTATAAGTGCGATTTTTTAAAATTCACACTGTACAATTTCAAAAAATTTTTCATTAATTTT
>JAGBDU010000072.1 GCA_017937285.1 Clostridia bacterium | reverse complement strand
TTTTTTCAAAATAAAGGTTGACAAATTTCAAGAATCGTGAGGCTTCTTATAAAAATAAGAAGCCAATTATTTATAAGTGATGAAACAAGGAGGAAGCACTTATGAATAATTGGAAATCATTATATAAAATTTTGCAGAATCAAATTTCTAAATTAAAATGGCATAAAGAATTTTATAAAAACCCAAAACAAGATTTTACGCGAAATCGAAAATTGAAATTGGAAACAATAATTAATTTACTATTATGTATGGAAGCAGGGTCATTAAAAGATGAATTATATAAATATTTTGATTTGAATCTAGATAATCCAACAGCATCAGCATTAATCCAGCAAAGACAAAAAATAAAAATTGCGGCATTTGAATGGTTATTAAAAAAGTTCACAAATAAAACAAGACAAAACAAAAAATACAAAGGGTATAGATTATTAGCAGTGGATGGATCATCTGTACCAATAAGCTACGATATAAATGATAAGGAAACATATATTGTGCAAATAAGTAATAAACAAAAGGAAGCCAAAGGGTATAATGCATTTCATCTAAGTGCAGTTTATGATTTACTTGAACACACCTATGAGGATATCATTATACAAGGTGAGGCCAAAATGAATGAAAATGGTGCTTTTAATGACTTTGTCGATAAATACAATGATGAAAAAGCAATTTTTATAGCTGACAGAGGATATGAATCATACAACTCTTTTGCCCATGTGATAGAAAACAAACAAAAATTTTTAATTCGTGTTAAAGATATACATTCTAAAACATCATTAACGAGAAGTCTAAATTTAAAAAATCAACCAGGAGAATTTGACATCATAATAAATCGAATATTAACTCCTAAGCAAACAAATGAAATAAAAAGTCAACCTGAAAAATATAAGTTTATTCCTAACAATCAAAGATTCGATTACTTAAACAAGGAATCTCCTTATTATGAAATTGAATTTAGAATAGTTAGATTCAAACTATCAAATGGTAATTATGAATGTATAGCAACAAATTTATCAAATGAAGAATTTTCAGTTGAAGAAATAAAAGAATTGTATAACAAACGTTGGGGTATTGAAACTTCATTTAGAGAATTAAAATATGCTGTTGCAATGAATGCTTTTCACTCTAAAAGAAGAGACTTAATTAAGCAAGAAATACTTATTAAAATATTGTTTTATAATTTTTCTGAAAGAGTAATACAAAATATAAAACCAAAGCAAAAGAAAAGAAAATATAAATATCAATTAAACTTTACAAGGGCATTTCATTTAATTCGTTTTGTGTTAAACAAAATAAAAAGTGGCATAAAGCCACCTAATATTGAATCTATACTTGAAAAAGAAATTGAACCAGTGCGTCCTGACCGTTCTAGCACTCGCAAAGTTAGACATCAGACTCCTGTATTTTTCATTTATAGATAAATCCAACAATAACATTATATATGAAAAGTAGTTAATTTTAAACTATTTTCTTTTCATTTTGATTTAATTTGAGAATTTTATTGTTTTTACATAAAAAAACATA
>JAGBDU010000071.1 GCA_017937285.1 Clostridia bacterium | reverse complement strand
TCCCCAAATTTCTCCGTCCCCAAATTTCTCCGTCCCCAAATTTCTCCGTCCCCAAACTTCTCCGTCCCCGAATTTCTCCGTCCCCGAATTTCTCCGTCCCCGAATTTCTCCGTCCCCGAATTTCTCCGTCCCCGAATTTCTCCGTCCCCGAATTTCTCCGTCCCCGAATTTCTCCGTCCCCAAATTTCTCCGTCCCCGAAATTCTTTAAATTTAGTTTTATTTTTTCGATTTTTATGATATATTTAAAATATGGAACATAAGGAAAATTAAAAAAATGGAGGTAGATTTTGCAAAATAAAGGAATAATAATAAGTAACATATCGAATATGTATATGGTAGAAGATTGTAATTCAAACAATATTATAAAATGTAATGCTAGAGGAAAATTCAAAGAAAAGAACATAACTCCAACAGTTGGTGATTATGTGAATTTTTGTATAATAGATGAAAATAAAAATGAGGGTATTATTGATGATATATTAGAACGAAATAATTATATAAAAAGACCCAAAATTTCTAATTTAACTCAAATAATATTTGTTATATCAATGAAAATGCCAAAACCAGATTTACTAATGCTTGACAAACAATTATCATTTGCTGAATTTAATAAGATAAAACCTATAATATGTTTTAACAAAATAGATTTAGTACAAGAAAATGACATAAATGAAATAGAAAAAATATATGCAAAAATTGGATACGAAGTAATAAAAACAAATGCTAAGGCTGGAATAGGTATAGATATTTTAAAAAATAAACTAAAAAACAATATAACAGCTTTTTCAGGAAATTCTGGTGTTGGAAAGTCAACCCTTATTAACAGTATTTTTTCAGATGAGTTAACAAAAGAAGGAAGTATAAGCATAAAAAATAAAAAAGGAAAAAATACAACTACAAATACTTTTTTATATAAAATAGATGATAGCACATATATAGCAGATACCCCAGGGTTTTCTACATTTGATATAAGTGAAATAAAAAGCGAAGAGCTATATAAGTACTTTGTTGAATTTAAAGAACATGCAAATAATTGTGAATTTGTAGGTTGCACTCATATAAAAGAATTAAACTGTGGAATAAAAGACGCAATCAAACTTGGCAAAATATCAAAAGATCGATATAATAGATTTTGTAAAATATATTTAGAGCTAAAAGAAAAGGAGGCACACAAATGGTAGAAATATCAACATCAGTTTTAACTGTACCAAAAGATAAAATAATAAAAACTATTTATAATTTAGAAGTAGCAAAAACAGATTATTTTCATATAGATGTAATGGATGGAAAGTTTGTAGAAAATTTCACAAATGAAATCATGCAAGAATATTGTGGATATATGAAATCAATCTCTAATATACCATTAGATGTACATTTGATGGTAACAGATATTAAAAAGTATATAGATATATATTTAAATTATGAACCTAATATAATAACGTTCCATATAGAAGCAGTTAAAAATAAAGATGAAGCAATAGAACTCATAAAATATATAAAGTCTAATAATTGTAAAGTTGGTATAGCAGTAAAACCTAATACTGATATATCAAAAATATTTGATTTACTAAAGCACATACATATGGTAACAATTATGACTGTTGAACCAGGCAAAGGAGGACAAACTTTAATAGAAAAAACAATTAACAAAATAAAAGAATTAAAAAAATATATAGAGGATAATAATATTGACATAGATATTGAAGCTGATGGTGGAATTAAAATTGAAAATGTTAATATGGTAAAAAATGCTGGTGCAAACATAATTGTTTCAGGAAGTGGGATAGTAAGTTCTAATAATTATAAAGAAGCAATAGATAAGATGAAATGTGAATAAAGAAAAAATTATTTTCATAGCACTTTGTGCTGAGCAAAAAGCCGTAATGAAACTAATATAGCAATAAAAAGAACTTCTACAGTATTGTAGAAGTTCTTTGGATGGCAGGAAATTTCCAATGAACAAAAGTACCACCCATTTACATCGGATTTAACCGATGTAAGTTATTCTAACATATCAAATAAATAATGTAAAGAAAAAATTATGATTCTGTAGGATAAGTTTTTGTTAATGTATCTAAAAGATTAGGATAAATAATTTCGGCATTATTTTTCCAATTATCTACAATTTTTTTTGCTTCATCACGAGAACCAGCAAAAGTTTTTATTTCAAATACAGTTTCATTATTTTCCATAACTTTACAGTTAACAATGTAGTGATCTTCACTTTTAGGTGTAAATTCTGCTACAATTGAGTGTTCATTTTCTATATTATCTAGGATTGATTTTAAATTTGTATCAGCTTTTAATTTTATAATTCCAGGTAATATATCAAGTGTTAAATCAAGCGTTGTTTTTCCATGAGATGTAAGTTCGTATACAGTTTGATCTTCTTTTTGATAGCTAACAATAAAATCTGCTGACAGTAAATCTAATAAAAATTGTTGAAAATAAAAGTAATTCATATCAATTGCAGATAGAACGAGCTTATATAAGTTATCATTTGTGATAGGTTTATGAACTTGATTTAATATGTATAAAATTAAAACTTTATTTTCTGCTAAAGTTTCATTATTTGATGTAATTTTCAATTTATTCACTCCTCATATTTACAAAATGTATTATAATGTGTATTATAACATATGAAAAATAAAAAGAAAAGAGGGGAATTGGGGACGGTTCTGTTTTCCCATTTTTGGGAATTTGGGACACTCTCTCTAAAAATTTCTAATTTTTTAATATTTAAAACATGGAAAGGTGTCCCAAATTCCCAAAAATGGGAAAACAGAACCGTCCCCAATTTAAGGAAGGAAGTAATTAATATGAGAATAAGATTTAAAGCATGGGCAAGACCTGAATTAGAAGCAAGTGATTTTTACATTGATAATCCAGAGGAATATAAAGGTAAATGGAAAGATCTATTTAACAATAATAATCCAATTCATTTAGAGCTAGGTTGTGGAAAAGGAAATTTTATTTCACAATTAGCTGTAAAAAACGAAAATATAAATTATATAGCAATTGATTTAGTTGATGCTATGCTAGGGTTGGCGAAAAGAAATATAGAGTCAGTATATGAAGAGCAAAATAAAGAAATTAATAATGTGTATTTAACAAGATATGATATAGAGAGAATATTAAATATATTAAATAAAGAAGATAATATAGAAAGAATATATATTAATTTTTGTAATCCATGGCCAAGAGGAAAACATAGAAAAAAAAGATTAACACATACAAGACAGTTAGAAAAATATAAAGAATTCTTATCTAAAAATGGAGAAGTGTATTTTAAAACAGATGATGATGGATTATTCAATGATAGTATAAATTATTTTAAAGAAGCTGGATTTGAAATTATAGATAAAACATTTGAATTAGAGAATACACCAAATTTTTGGAATAACATAATGACGGAACATGAAAAAATGTTTATGGAGCAAGGCATTAATATAAAAGCCTTAAAAGCTCGAAAGATGTAAATTATGAAAGAAAAATAAAATGATTTTTTGGTGAATTCTATTGCAAAAGCAAATATTTATTGTTATCATATATATATAAAATATAAATTATTGTATTTTTGTGTCAAGGAGAAAAAAATGATAGAATTTAGAAATGTAAATAAAACATATGATACAGGAATTGAAGCTGTACATAATGCAAATTTTAAAATAGAAAAAGGAGAGTTTGCTTTCCTAGTAGGCTCATCAGGATCAGGAAAATCAACTCTAATCAAATTAATATTAAAAGAAGAAGCACCAACATCAGGAAATATAATTATAAATGGAAAAGATACTACGTTTTTAAAATCAAGGAGAGTTCCATACTTACGTAGAAGCATGGGAGTAGTATTTCAAGACTTTAGGTTATTACCAGATAAAACAGTATATGAAAATGTAGCATTTGCAATGTATATTGTAAAAGCAACACCAAGACATATAAGAAGACAAGTTCCAATGGTATTATCATTAGTTGGATTAAGCGGAAAAGCTAGGATGTATCCAAATGAATTATCTGGAGGAGAACAACAAAGAGTAGCACTAGCAAGAGCATTAGTAAATAATCCATCAATGTTAATTGCAGACGAACCAACAGGTAACTTAGATCCAGATACAGCATGGGAAATAATGAACTTATTAAATAGCATAAACTTAAGAGGAACAACTGTGGTTGTTGCAACACATGCTAAAGACATTGTTGACAAAATGAAAAAAAGAGTAATACAAATAGATAAAGGTATTATAGTTAGAGATGATAAAAAAGGTGGGTATGATAGTGAATTATAATATACTAAATTATTTAATAAGTGAAGGATTTAAAAATGTTTTTAAAAATAAAAAATCAACATTTGCAGCAATAATCATAATGTTTGCAACAATGATAACAATGGGGTTGGGTATTGCTGGAGCTAAAAATATTACATCTATTATGAAACAATTAGAACAAGATGTACCAATAAAGTTATATATAAAAGATGATGTACAAAAATCTGAATTAGCAGATATTGAAGATTATATAAAATCAATAGAATATGTTAATTCTGTAGTATTTACAACAAAGGCAGAAGCTTTGCAAGCTGCAAAAGAAAAACTGTCTGAAAGTGCAAATTTATTAGATACATATAATGAAAATAATCATCCTTTTAAAGCTTCATATGCAATAACTTTAACAAATTTAAATGAGTCTTCAAAAGTGGTTGAAACATTAAATAGTGCAGAAATTTTAAAAGATAAAATAGAAAAAATAGAATCATCAGATATTATAATAGAAGGATTAAATAGTATAGATAAAGGAATAAAAATTATATTTTTATGTATGGGAATATTATTAATTATTGTTTCTACTGTTATAATTAGCAATACAATAAAACTTACTGTACATGCAAGAAGAAAAGAAATTTCAATAATGAAATATGTTGGAGCTACTAATAATTTTATAAGAGCACCATTTATTGTAGAAGGTATAGTTATTGGAATAATTGCAATTGCAATATCAATCTTATCTTTAGGATGTATATATCATTTAATATATAATTCATGTAATAATATCCTAATGACTAAGTTTAATTTTATAATGCTTCAATTTAATGATATATTCCAAAGCATCATAATAGTATATTCACTACTAGGTATAGGAATTGGTGTATTAGGAAGTATTTTATCAATGAAAAAATATTTAAAAGTATAATTTTATGAGGTGATAAATAATGAAAAAGAAAATTATATCTATATTAGCTATATTTATGATATTTTGTACAACAAATTACACAGTATTTGCCATAACATCAGCAGACTACAAACAAAAAGCAAATGAAGCACAAAATCAATCAAATACTGCAAAACAACAGTTGGAGCAAGTAGAAGGTCAAATAAATTCAGCATTACAAGAAATTGAAGATTTAAATAATTCAATAGATGGCATAGAAGAAGAAGTAAATTCACTTTCAAAAGAAATAAACAATTTAAATACATCTATCCAAGAAAAAGAAAAAGATTTAAAAGAAAAGCAAAAATTGTTAGATGAAAGATTATCAGCAGCATATATGAATTCAAATAATACATATCTAGAAGCACTATTTTCAGGAGGAATAATTAATTTTATATCCAACTATGATATGATAAAACAAATTGCTGAATATGATACTAATTTAATGAATGAAGTAAAAAATACTAAACAAGAATTAGAAAATGAAAAAACAAAAATAGAAAATGTAAAAACAGAAAAAGAAGCAAAAAGTACAGAGCTAAAAAAATTAAAATCAAATAAAGAAGCAAAAGTAACTTCTTTAACTGATGAGCAAAAACAAATACAGTCACAAATAGAAGAATATGATAACCAAATGAAAATATTACAGAAAAAAGAAAGAGAGCTTGCTGCAAAAGAAGCAAAAGAAGCAAAAGAAGCTGAAGAGCTTGCCAAAAAAAATAGCTCATCAAATTCTAATGCAGGAAATTCATCTAATAAAGGTTCAACTTCTAATGGAGGTTCAACATCAACTGGTAGATTTCAATGGCCAGCGCCATCAAGTAGGAATATAACATCAAAGTATGGATATAGAATACACCCAATATCTGGAACCAGAAAATTACATGCTGGTATAGATATAGGAGCTGCTGGAGGAGCAAATATAGTAGCAGGAGATTCCGGAACTGTAATGTTATCTAGCTTTGGATATAATGGTGGTTATGGAAATTATATAATTATAAATCATGGAAATGGTGTAACTACAAGATATGCTCATTGTAGTAATTTGTATGTATCAACTGGAGAAACTGTAACAAAAGGACAAGTTATAGCAGCTGTAGGCTCAACAGGAGCTTCAACAGGAAATCATCTCCATTTTGAAGTTAGAATAAACGGAGAAAGCAAAAATCCAATGGATTATTTATAAGAAAAGAGCAGTAATACTGCTTTTTTTATTTAGGTATGAGAGGACAATAAGTGAAATAATCGCTTAGTTCCTATTCGATTATCAAATAAATCAACTGTACTTTTTTTGTTTATTCAGAATAAAAATATAAGTAAATCATTATAATATAATAAAAAAGTAATTTGATTGAAGAAGGGAGAATAAATTGAAAACGAGCGAGGAAAAAATAGTAGAAGTAAAAAAGTATAGAAAACATGGGGCATTAAAGATTATTGTTGCAATTATTTTAACAGCTATAATTACATATTTTTGTACAATAACAATAACTTTAAAATCATATTTAAGTGGAACAGATATGACATACTTATCTACTAAATTAAGTTTAATTAAGCAAAAATTAGAAAGTATATATATATATAATATAGATGAAGAAAAAATGATTGAAAGTGCAATAAAAGGATATGTAACAGGAATTGATGATAAATATACTCAATATTTAACAACAGAAGAAATGAACTCATTAATAGAAGATACTGAAGGAAATTATGTAGGAATAGGAGTGTATTTAGTAAATAATACTGCAGATAATACCATATTAATCGTAGGTATAATAGAAGGTTCAATGGCAGAACAAGTTGGTATAAAAGCAGGTGATATTATAAAAAAAGTAGATGGTGTTGAATATAAAGGAGAACAACTAGAACAAGCAACAAAAGTTCTTAAAGGAAAAGAAGGCACAGATGTTAATGTAACTATTATAAGAGATTCAGAAGAAAAAGAATTTGTAATAAAAAGAAAAAATATAAAAATAAAATCAGTATATTCAGAAATGAAGAGCGGTAATATAGGTTATATAAAAATCACCTCTTTTAATGAAGGTACTTCTGAAGAGTTTAAAAATGCATATAATAATCTAAAAAAAGAAAATCTTTCTGGATTAGTAATAGATTTAAGAAATAATGGTGGAGGGCTAGTAAGTGAGTCGCTTAATATTGCTGAAACAATGGTAGAAAAAGGAAAAACACTTTTAATAACAGCAAATAAAGCAAATAAGGAAGAAATAAAAAAAGCTAAAGAAACACCTATAGTAGATGTTCCAGTAACAGTTATAATAAATCAAAATACAGCTAGTGCTTCAGAAATACTAGCAGGAATATTAAGAGATAATTGTAATTATAAAATAATAGGAACAAATTCTTATGGTAAAGGAGTAATCCAAACAGTATATAGCTTTACTGATGGATCAGGGTTAAAAGTTACATCAGAAGAGTATTTTACACCTAATCACAATGTAATAAATAAAGTTGGAATAAGCCCTGATATACAAGTAAAATTAGATTCTGAATGGGAAAATGTTTCAAATATTCCATATGAAAATGATTTGCAATTGCAAACAGCGATAAATGAACTTAAATAAAATTTGCAAACAATTTAGTAAATGTTGTTAGAGCAAAGGATGTATAAAAAAGATGTTACTATTTAATAGTTTTAACAAGTAGAGCAGTCTTTTAGTGGTTGATACATATTAACTGCTTAAGACGGCTCATTTTAAAAAATTAAATAGTAACAAAAAGTTTTATTTTATCTTAAAAAATGGTATTTTAAATAGTATATGATATATAAAGGAGAAGTAATATATGTTTTTTTCAAAACCAGGAGAATATGCACCATGTAAAATGTTTAGTAGTGGTCATTTTATTTTATTAAGCATAACAATAATTGCAGTTATAGTAGCAGTATGCCTTACAAAAAATATGAATAAAGATAAAGTAAAAAATTTAATAAAAAAATTAACACTTTTTTTGTGGATATTAGAAATAATAAAAATTATATTTAACCTAGCAATAGGAAATAGTTCAAATCCTAATAATTATATTCCATTATATTATTGTAGTTTGATATTATATGCAGGTTTGTTAAGTGGTTTTTCAGAAGGAAAATTAAAAATGATAGGTGATGTATTTATTGCTACAGGGGGAATAATAGGAGGTTTATTTTTCTTATTTTGTCCGAACACATCATTACCAACATATCCAATGTTTCATTATATAAGTATTCAAAGTTTTGTTTTTCATGGAATAATGCTATATTTAGGGGTATTAGTTAATATTACGAATTACATAGACCTTAAAATTAGTGACATAAAATATTATGCATCATTGGTTAGCATTATAAGTTTTATATCATATTTTGTAAATAAAATATTAGGAACAAATTTTATGTTTATTTCAGATAATTTTCCTAATACACCTGTGGAAATTGTATATAATTTAACTGGAAAATTTTTTACGTTAGTTATGATACTTATACAAGTAGTAGGACCGTTTTATGTAATATATTTTATTAGATATAAACTATTTAAGATGGCTAATTTTAATAAAACTATTAAGGAGCAATAAAAAAGTGAAAAAACCACCAAAACACTTGACATTTACATAAAAAAACAATATATTATATAAGAAAAAATTATAAAAAAGGAGACAATATTATGCAAGCACAAATGGTAACTTCTAAAAGTGGTGGAGAACTAATAAGTTTCAAATTAAATGGCGTAGAACGAATACATCAAGGCGACGAATGTGTTGATGAAAATGGAAAAGTTTATTGGAAACGACATTTTCCGGTATTGTTTCCAATAGTAGGAAAATTAAAAAGAAATCAAACAATAATAAATGGCAAACCATTTGAAATTTTTCAGCACGGATTTGCAAGAGATTTAGAATACGAGCCAGTAACAAAATTAGATAATTTTCACTCATATATGTTGAAAAATAATAAAGCAACTTTATCAAGATATCCATTCGAATTTGAATTATATAACACATATAGAATGGATGCTAATAATCTAACAACAATATATAAAGTAATAAATACAGGAAAAGTAAATATGCCATTTTGTATAGGAGGGCATCCTGCATTTATAATAGATCCAGAGCAAATGAGAAAAGGTAATTATTATCTAGAATTTGAAGAAGATGAAGATAAAATACATTTTTTATATTTAGTAGATGGATTAATTGGTACAGGATATGCAAGAAATATAATGGCAGATAAAAGAAGAATAATGCTTGGACCAGATTCGTTTAAGAATGATGCAATAATAATGAAAGGAATAACATCATCAAGAGTTAGCCTAAAAAATAAATATAAAGAAAAGCCAATTTTAACAATGGAATTTTCAGATTTTCCATATTTAGCAGTATGGTCAAAACCAAATGCACCATTCATTTGTTTAGAGCCATGGCATGGAGTATCAGATACAATAAAAAGTACGGGAATTTTTGCAGAGAAAACAGATATTATATTACTAAAACCAAATCAATCATATGAATGCAGATTTTCTGTAAAATTTTACGATGAATAATAAAAAAGAAGGATGTAAAAATGAAAATAGCTTTTGTATTATTAGGACTAATATTTATTGTAATAGGTGTAATATGTATATATGATGCACGTTTACTTACAAAAAAATTATTTAGTTTTCAAGATATAAATGAAGGAACAAAAACATTAAAGATATTTGGTTTTATTATATCGATATTAGGATTAGGAATAATATTTGTATATTTGCCAGGGGCATTAGAGATGTTAAAAACAATGAATTAATAGAAAAACAACTTATAATCCTAAATAATGATTATAAAAACGTTAAAAATTACAGCTAAAAATAAGCCGTTCCAAAGGGATTATATTATAAAAAATTCCATTCCTTACTGGTCGGCAGGCGAAAGTAAGAAGAATATATAAATTTTGTGCTTTAAAATTTGGACTGGCTGTGAGGTTCTATGGCTCCCAAACTGCGCGTCATTACATTTTTTATAATATAATCCCTTTTCCACTACTCTATGATGTTCTGTAAATTGTAATAGATAAATAAAAATAATAAATAATAATCAACATAAAATTTTATTGACAAAATAAAAAAGTATATGTTATTATTGTAACTATAAAATAAAAGCAGTGAAAAAGAGGAGTAGATTTAAACTATCTAGAAAGAGAAAAGGAATAACCTGCTGAAAGTTCCTTATAGAAAAGAAAATCGAAGGTAGCTTTTGAGTTGATATATTGAAAAATTTTTATAAAATTAGATATATTCGGTTTGCACCGTTAAATGCTATTGAGATAATATATATTAAATGAAATATGTATTAATTAAGGTGGTACCGCGAAAAAAACTCGTCCTTATATAAGGCGAGTTTTTTTCGCTCTCAACACTTTCTATTTGGTAATATAAAATTTAATGAATGTTCCCAAAAATGTTATTAAATTAAGCAGTTATTTGCTTTTGTAGAGTAGGATATATATATTCACATATCCGGTTTTTAAGTACGATATTTTTACTTAATAACATAAACGTTTAAAAATTCAAAGTAAAAAAAGGAGTGATATTATGCAAAAAAATCATAAGTTAATGGATAAATACAATCCAAAAGATTTCGAAGAAAATTTATATCAAGAATGGAATAAAAAAGGTTATTTTAAACCAAGTATGGATACATCAAAGCCATCATATTCAATAGTAATGCCACCACCAAATGTAACAGGAAAATTGCATATGGGGCATGCTTTAGATGCAGCATTACAAGATTTATTAATTAGATACAAAAGAATGCAAGGATATAACACATTATGGGTTCCAGGAACAGATCATGCAGCTCTTTCTACAGAAGCAAAAATAGTTGCTCAAATGAAAGAAGAAGGATTAAAAAAATCTGATATAGGAAGAGAAAAATTTTTAGAGCGTGCATGGGATTGGACTAAATTATATGGAGGAACAATAGTATCTCAACAAAAAAAATTAGGATGTTCATGTGATTGGTCAAGAGCAAGATTTACTTTAGATGAAGGTCTTTCAAAAGCAGTATACACAGCATTTAAAAGATTATACGACAAAGGTTATATCTACAAAGGAAAACGTATGATTAACTATTGTACAGGATGCCATACATCAATATCTGATGCCGAAATAGAATACAAAGAAGAAGCAACACATTTATGGCATATAAAATATCAAGTAAAAGATAGTAACGAATACTTAATAGTAGCAACAACAAGACCAGAAACAATGCTAGGAGATACAGCAGTAGCAGTAAATCCAAAAGATGAAAGATTAAATCATCTAATAGGAAAAACATGTATTCTTCCAATAATGAACAAAGAAATTCCAATAATAGGAGACAGATTTGTTGAAATGGAATTTGGAACAGGAGCAGTAAAAGTAACTCCAGCACATGATATGAATGACTACCAAGCAGGATTAGACCATGATTTACCAATTATAGAAGTATTTAATGAAGACTTAATAATGAATGATTTATGTCCAGAATTTGCTGGAATGAATATTTATGAAGCAAGAGAAAAAATAGTAGAAAAACTACAAAAAATAGGAGCTTTAATAAAAATAGAAGATTACACACATAATGTTGCAAAATGTGATAGATGCCATACAACAATAGAGCCAAGAATATCAGATCAATGGTTTGTAAAAATGTCTGAGCTTGCAAAACCAGCAATAGAAGCGGTTAAAAATGGTGATGTAAAATTTGTACCAAAAAGATATGAAAAAACATTCTTTAACTGGATGGATAATATAAAAGATTGGTGTATATCACGTCAAATTTGGTGGGGACATCAGTTACCTGTTTACTATTGTGAAGATTGTGGTGAAATAGTAGTGCTAGATAAAACACCAGACAAATGTCCAAAATGTGGATGTACAAAATTTGTAAGAGATGAAGATACTTTAGATACATGGTTTAGTTCAGCACTTTGGCCATTTTCAACATTAGGCTGGCCAGATAACACAGTGGACTTAGAAACATTCTATCCAACAGATACATTAGTAACAGGTTATGATATTATTCAAGCATGGGTTTCAAGAATGATTTATTCAGGATTAGAATATACAGGCAAAAAGCCATTTGATAATGTTTTAATTCACGGAATTGTACGTGATAGCCAAGGAAGAAAAATGTCTAAGAGCCTAGGAAATGGAATAGACCCAATAGAAATAATAGATAAGTATGGAACTGATAGTTTAAGATTTTCATTAGTTTTAGGAATAACAGCAGGAAATGATATAAGATATATGCCAGAAAAATTAGATAGCGCATCAAATTTTGCAAACAAATTATGGAATGCATCAAAATTCGTATTAATGAATTTAGAAGATTATGATGGTTCTGAAGTTACAGATTTATCCAAAGAAGATAAATGGATATTATCAAAATTAAATAAATTAGCAAAAGAAGTAACAATTAACATAGACAATTTTGATATGGGTGTATCAACACAAAAAATATATGACTTTATTTGGAATGAATTCTGTGACTGGTATATAGAAATGTGCAAAACTCGTTTATATGATAAAGATAACAAAACAAGAAAAGCAGCACAATTTACACTAAATAAAGTGTTAGAGGATTCATTAAAATTATTACATCCAGTAATGCCATTTATAACAGAAGAAATCTATACAAAATTATATAATGATGATGAAACAATAATGCTTGCAAAATGGCCAGAATTTGAAGAAAAATATAATTTTGAAGTAGAAGAGCAAGAAATAGAAAAATTAAAAGATTTAATAGTAGGAATAAGAAATGTAAGAAACAACATGAATGTTCATCCATCAAGAAAATCAAAATTAATAATTGTAACAGAAAACTACGAAGACCTAATAAAAGAAAGTGAGTCTATATTAAATAAATTAGGTTTTGCAGAAAGCATAGAAATAAAACAAAATAAAAATGACATACCACAAAATGCAGTATCTGTAGTTGCAGATGGAATTGAAGCCTTTATGCCA
Source organism: Clostridia bacterium (assembly GCA_017937285.1). Taxonomy (GTDB): domain Bacteria; phylum Bacillota; class Clostridia; order TANB77; family CAG-508; genus CAG-492. The sequence goes on along the minus strand of JAGBDU010000071.1, from coordinate 8,788 downwards.
TTTGAAGATTTAGTTGATTTAGCTCAAGAAAAAGAAAGACTAGAAAACGAAAAAGCAAAACTAGAAGCAGAAGTTGCAAGAGCAAGTAAAATGCTTTCAAATCCAGGATTTGTAAATAAGGCACCAGAAGCTAAAATAAATGATGAAAAAGCAAAACTTGCAAAATATCAAGAGATGCTAGATAGTGTGATTGAAAGATTGAAAAATATTTAGATAACATAGAATAAAGTAAATGAACCCTAATTATTAAACAAAGTTTAATAAAGGGTTTATTTTTTTCTTGATATAGTATAATTATATGAAAAGTCGTGGTGAAAAAGTAAAAATTTCCAAAAAAGTAGTGGTTAAAACTGAATAGTCAATAAGGAAAAAGCGGTCAAAATGACCGCTTTTTTTGCAGGATTTAATTTAAAAAGTTCTCTGCCTTGTTAAGATGTTGATTGAGTTAATAACCCCAATCTCATCAAGAAACATTTCATCTTGGTACCAAAAGCCCCTAAGATGCACTTTTGCTAAATCAATTCCGTCGTATAGTGCCTCACATGAATATTTATTTTTCTTATAATTCATATGAGCAGCAGATCCCTTTTCTGCAATAGCATGCATAGAAAGTGTTCGAATCTGCACTTCAAAATAATGCCCTGTTGCTGGATGAAAAAAGATTGCATGTAATGATTGATATCCGCTATCTTTTGGATTTTGAATATAATCTTTTATGAATCTAGATCTAGTACTTACACATTTAGTTGCCTCACATGGTATAAAACCATTCTGAGATAAAAATAATGTAAGACTTTCCATCACTTTGTAGCATTCTTCAATCAAAGCATCATCTTGCGTATCAAATAAAACAATACGAAACGCGAAAATATCTCTAATCGAATCTAAGGGCTGTTCAGACTCAATAGCAAGTTGGACTTTTTTCTCGAAAGAAAAGAGTGATTTACGTCTACCGTCTAATTTAAAGTAGAGTCCCATTCGGGACAATTCCTTATATAGGCTGTTAAAGTGTGTCCGGACTTGACTAAGAAAGCGGGTATTAGTAACCATCTTTCTGTACTGTTGCTGAACCGTAGCATTCTGGGCGTCTATAACATTACCAGAATGCTTTAACATTTCGATGTACCGATCTAAGATTTCAGGAACATTTGAACATTCCATATCATATAAGAACGGTGAAATGTCTAGCAAGGTATTTCTTTCCATCCCTGCACCTCCAAATTTATTTAGTATACATTTGCATACCATATATATATTATAACATAAAAATATCAAAAAGCAAAATTATGTAAAACTACAAAAAAAATCAGATGTCGAAAAAAGTCAAAAACTTCCCAAAAATCGCCAAAACTTCCATAGTTTCGCTATATCAAAATTTTAAAAAAGAGCATATAATATGAATCAATCTATTTCAAGGAGGAATAATATGAATAGTGTTTTTTTACAAAAGGACAAGACTCTATTGGTGGAAATTACAGAAGAGATAGACCATCATACTACAGAAAAGATAAGGAGGAAGATTGATGATGACATTACGAGATATATGCCTAGAAAAGTTATATTTGATTTTAATAAAGTGTCTTTCATGGACAGTGCAGGAATAGGAATGATAATAGGAAGGTACAAAATGGTAAATATGTTAGGCCGGAATTGTTCAAATGAAAAATGTAAAGCAAAGCATTAAAAAAATATTTGAAATGAGTGGAGTAGTAAAAATAATACCAATAATAGATAGCTATGCTTCATAAATCAAATTATTAATAATATAATGTTTGCTAATTTATGAGCAATTACATTATCTTAATGCTTGAATATACCTAAAGAAAGGATTTATAAAAAATGAGTGGTTTATATGAAAATGAAATGAAATTGGAATTTACAAGTAAGTCAAACAATGAAGCATTTGCCCGTATAACTGTTGCGGCCTTTGCGTCACAGCTTGACCCCACAATAGAAGAATTAGCAGATATAAAAACTGCAGTATCAGAAGCAGTAACTAATTGTATTATCCATGGATATGAAAATTCAGATGGAATTATAAAAATAATTTCTAAAATATTTGCCAACACAATAGAAATAGAAATATCAGATACAGGTAAAGGAATAGAAAACATAGAGCTTGCAAGAAAACCATTATACACATCAAAATCAAATTTAGAAAGATCTGGAATGGGGTTCACAATAATGGAAAGCTTTATGGATGAAGTACATATAGAATCTGTAGTAGGATTAGGAACAAAAATTACAATGAAAAAAGTAATAAAAAAGTTGGAACATGAAGAGGACGAAAAAGAGCTAGACTTGGCAGAACTCGGAGGTAGATAAACTTTTTTATGTATGAGAATAAAATTGAAGATATTTTAAAAGCCCAATCTGGAAATCAAGAAGTTATGACAAAATTAATAACAGAAAATTCTAAACTAATTTGGAGTATAGTAACAAGATTCAAAGACAGGGGCTACGAAATTGAAGATTTATATCAAATAGGATGTATTGGATTTATAAAATCAATAAAAAGATTTGATACAAATTTTGAAGTAAAATTATCTACATATGCAGTACCATACATATTAGGAGAAATAAAAAGATTTATAAGAGATGACGGACCAGTAAAGGTTAGTAGAAGTTTAAAAGAATTATCATATAAAATAAAATTAATTCAAAACGAATATATAGCAAAAAAGGGAAAAGATGTACAAATAGATGAATTAGCAAAAATTTTAAAAGTATCTAAAGAAGAAATTATAGTCGCAATAGATTCATCAAATGCAGTAGAATCGATAGACCGTAATGTAAATGATTCAGATGATATAACAATAATGGACAAATTGAAAAGCGAGGTAGATGAAGAAAAAGAGATTATTAACAAAATAACTGTAAAAGGATTAATTGAAAAGCTAGATGAAAAATCAAAAAAGATTATTATGCTTAGGTATTTCAGAGGAAAAACACAAACACAAGTAGCAGAATTATTAGGAGTAACACAAGTACAAATATCAAGATTAGAAAAGAAAATTTTGAGTAAAATGAAGTATGAATTAACAAAAACAAAAGCTGTTTAGGAGATATACTAGGGGACGGAGATTGAACTAAGGAACGGAGATTAGAATTTATCACCGAACTAGGGGACGGAAACCAAAATAGGGGACGGAGATTAGAATTTATCACAAACATTCATCTATTTCAACATAAATTTCAGCAATTACATTAACTTTCTCGAAAAATCTCCGTCCCCGGAAACGAAAAATCTCCGTCCCCGGAAACGACGTCCCCGAAAACCGGAACCAAGAAAAGGAAAGAAAAATATGAAAAAAGTTTGTTTATACATATTAATTATAATCTGTTTAATATTCCTATTTCCAGTAATTTTAACATCAAGATTCACATCAGTAGAAACAACAGGAAAAGCAGAAAATAAAATTGATGTTCAAAATGAGCCACCATATGATTATAAAAAGTATGGAACAATTAATTTAATAAATTCGCAAACAAATGAAACAGCTCAAATTGGATTAGATGAATATTTATTACGGGGTAGTTTCTGCAGAGATGCCTGCAAGCTATGATATTGAAGCTTTAAAAGCTCAAGCTGTAGTTGCAAGAACATATACAATATATACAATAACACATAATTCGGCAAAGCATGGGGATGGTACAATATGTACTTTATCAACATGTTGTCAAGCTTGGCTTTCAAAAGAAGAAAGAATGAGCAAATGGTCTGAAGAAGAGCGAGAGGCAAATTGGCAAAAAATTGTAGAAGCGGTGAATTCTACAAAAGGAGAAGTAATTGAATATGATGGAGAAGTGATAGATGCTTTTTTTCATTCAAATAGTGGAGGAAAAACAGAAACTCCAGCAGATGTATGGGGAGGTACAGGATACCCATATTTGCAAGTTGTTGAAACAGCAGGAGAAGATGCATATTCACAATATAGTTCAGAAGTTAATCTTTCAAAGCAAGAGCTTGAAAACAAAATGAAAGAAAAATATGCTGATTTTAATATTGACTGGAATAATGCAGAGTGTATAAAAATAATAGAATATACAAATGGAGGAAGGGTTCGTACTGTAAAAATAGGAAATAAGCAATTATCTGGAGTTGAAGTACGAACTATATTTGCTTTAAAATCTGCCAATTTTGAGATTTCTATAGAAGGAGATAATATAAAAATTTCAGTAACAGGATATGGACATGGAGTAGGAATGAGCCAAACAGGAGCAGATGCAATGGCAAAAACGGGTTCAACATATATAGATATAATAAAACATTTCTATACAGGAATAGAAATTATTAATATATAGCTGTATAAATTTATAAAATATGGAAATACTTAAACTAAAGAAAAATAAGGAGGAAATGATATGAATGATAACAAATTTTATAAAATAGGTGCAGCTGTTTTGGTCTTACTAATAACTATAATTGTTATGTTTATAGTATTAGCAAATAAGAAAGATAATAAAATTGCAGAGTCACAAGAGGAATTTCCATCAGTAATGTCTAGTTCCAATATAGTAGAAAATGGAGAAGTATCATCAGAAGTAAATCAATTTCAAGAAATAGCAACTAGTGAAAACAATACTTCAAAAACAGCAGATACAAATAAAACATCAGATAAAAAAACTACAGAAAATAAAGCAACGGAAAATAAGGCAAAAGAAAATACAAGCAAAGCATCTTCTAAAAAAAATACTATAACAGAAAATAAAACTGCAAATAAAACAACAAAAAATGAAGAAAAGCAAAATGTAAATCCTATATTTTGCTATCCTGTAGAAGGGGAAGTAATAATGGAATATGCAAAAGATAAATTAGTATATTCAAATACTTTAGGAGAATGGATAACTCATTTAGGTATTGATATAAAAGCAAATAAAACAACTGTAGTAAAAGCTTCTGCAGATGGAACTGTAAAATCTATAAAAACAGATCCACGATATGGGTTAACTGTTGTAATAGTGCATACTAATGGATTTAGTACAGTATATTCAAATTTATTAACAGCAGAATTTGTAAAAGAAGGCGAAAAAGTAAGATCAGGACAAACAATAGGAACTATAGGAAATACTGCTTCATTTGAAATTTTAGATGAGTCACATTTACATTTTGAAATTCTAAAAGATAATGAACAAATAGATCCTAATATGTATTTGAAAAAATAATTCTAAAAAGGAAAAGATAAATTATCTTTTCCTTTTTGCATTGACTTAACAATATGTTTATGCTACATTAATTATAAGAAATTTTTATGGAGGAATGTTATGATTTTAAAAGATTATTTAAATGATGATCAGGTTAACCTGTGTGAGGAAAGTGGTATAATAATAGAAGATAAGGATTATAGTTGTGAAGAAATATTTAAAATAGAGCATAAAATAAATGAGTATATGAATGAAAATTGTGCAGACGAAAAAATTTATTTATTAGAAGAAAAATTTGATGAAATATTAGATATTCTTATGGACTTAGAAAACGAATTTGACGAAATAAATCCAATGATTTTAGAAATAAATGAAGATGATCATGTAGAATTAAATAATGGAAAATCAGGAATTGTAGCAGATATAACAAATAATGTATATACAATAGAAGTTGATGAGGCTTTTAAAACAGGAGATATAGATGAAGATATTATGATAGTAGCAGCAAATAGTATTATAGGAAAAGTGTAAAAAAATATTAAGGTAGCATCATTATTTAAGTGTAAAGAGCAAGAAGAATCTTGCTCTTTTGCTGTCAGTGGGAACGAATAAAATTGCCACAATTACTTATTAAACTTCTATAGCCATAGCATGTGCAATACCTGGAATACTTTCACCCTGTTGAGCGCTTGTAGAATTCATTAAAGCTCCAGTAGCTATAACTAAAATTCTTTTAATTTTTTGTTCTTTTAATTGTTTAAAAAAATAACCAGAAAAAATAGTACCTAAACAAGCACAACCACTTCCACCAGAATGGGTATCTTGAGTTTGTTTATCAAACATCAAAACTCCACAATCATTATAATTATTTTTTATATTATATCCTTTAGAAAGAGCTAAATCTATAGCAATATCTTTTCCTATGTGACCAAGATCTCCACTGATTATTGCATCATAATAGTTTGGGCTTCTACCTGTATCTTTAAAATGCGTTATTAAAGTATCTATAAAAGCAGGTGCCATAGCAGCTCCCATATTATTTGCATCAGTTATTCCCATATCAGTTATTTTACCAGGTGTTATATGAGTTATATATGGCCCATTTCCATTAGCACTTAAAATTGCAGCACCAGAGCCTGTTACAGTCCATTGAGAAGAAGGTGGCCTTTGATTTCCAAGCTCTAACGGAAATCTAAATTGCTTTTCTGCACTACAAAAATGACTTGATGTAGCACAAAGAACATTTTTTGCAGCACCTGAAGAAATAAATACGCTACCTAAACACATACTTTCGGCAAAAGTTGAACAAGCGCCAAATACTCCAAAAAATGGAATATTAAGCTCTCTTAGTCCAAAACTAGAAGAGATGCACTGATTTAATAAATCTCCTGCAAAACAGTAATCAATTTCACTAGCAGGAATTCCAGATTTAGATATTACTGTATTTACAGTTTCTTTTATAATTTTACTTTCAGCCTTTTCCCAAGTTTTTTCACCCCAAAACTCATCATCTAAACACTGATCAAAATATTTTGACATAGGTCCTTCAGATTCCTTAGGACCAACAATACTTGCAGTTTCTAAAATGGTTGCAGGGGTACTAAATTTTATAGTCTGTTTACCTAATCTTTCCAAAATAAAATCCTCCTTTTTAGGTGTTAAGACACCTGTTGAATAAAAAGTTGTTAAAATTGTTGAAATTTGCAAAAAAATGTAGTAAAATTTGTTTGAACTAATAAACGTAACAATCTCACTACACAATCTGTACATATAAAATGTACAGATTTTTTTCGCTATTTATAGGGGGAAGATGTTGCCAAAATAAACATTACCCAACAAATAATTTAGTAATTAAACCAACTAAAACAGCTGTAGAGATACCAAATACAAGTACAGGACCTGCTACAGTAAACATTTTTGCACCAACACCCATTACATAACCTTCTGATTTATATTCAATTGCAGGAGCAACAATCGAATTTGCAAAACCAGTAATAGGTACTAAAGAACCTGCACCAGCAAATTTTCCAATTTTATTAAAAATGTTCAAACTTGTTAAAAGAGCAGAAATTGCAATTAGTATAATAGAAACAGTTGTTGATGAAGCTGTTTCGTCTAAACCTTTATATTTACAAAAATCAAATATAATTTGTCCAATAGTACAAATTAAGCCACCAACCCAAAAAGCATTAAAACAGTTCTTTAAGATAGGTGAATTGGGAGTTTTTTTATCAACGTAATCGCTATATTGTTGATTAGTTTTTATAGGTTCCATATATAATCCTCCTTATTTTCTTGTTGAATCAATTGCAAATGATATATCTAAATCTACATAATATGCTGTTATTTTGTTACCTGTTATATCAGCATATTGACTTACAATTTCAACAGATGTTAAATAATCTATTGTTTTAGAAGCTTCAGCTATTGCTTTTACAATAGCATCTTTCCATGAAACATTAGAAGATCCTGTAATAGATAAGTGTTTTTCTATTTCCATATAATTAACCTCCAAATTTAAATTTTTCATTAATTAGTTTTTTCAAAAAAAATAAAATTATACAAAAAATCATAATAGTGTTATTATGATTTTTTATATAATTTTATTGATTAGAAAAAGTTAGTAAAAAAATTATTAATAAATTAAATTTTTATTCAAATATTTAATTTATTAAATCTTTAACTACTTCGCTAGAAATAATTAATCCTGCAACAGAGGGAACAAAGCTAATGCTTGACATTTGAGCCCCAGTACTTCTAAATCTAGTTGGTTTTTCTTTTGAATATATTACTTTTAAATGTTCTATTCCTCTTGTTTTTAACTCAGATTTTAATAGTTTAGCAAAAGGGCAACATGTAGTTTTTGAAATATCAGTAACTTCAAATTGTGTAGGGTCAAATTTATCACCAGTTCCCATAGAAGAAATAATTGGAACATTTTTTATTGCAGCTTCTGTAATTAGCTCTACTTTATCAGATATTGAATCGATTGTATCAACAATATAATTAAAATCAGTAGAAACTAAGCGTGAAGCATTGGTTTTATTAATATACTCTTTTACAATTTTTATATTTAAATTAGGATTAATATTTAACAATCTTTTTTTGGCGATATCTACCTTATATTTTCCAACAACTTTAGTATCAGCCATTAAATTTCTGTTTAAGTTTGTAACATCCATTAAAGCTTGATCAAATAAAACAATATTACCGATACCAGCTCTAACTAAACTATCTAAAGTGTAAGATCCCACACCACCACATCCAAATACGGCAACTGTAGAATTTTTTAGTTTATTTAAATGTTCTTCTCCTAGCATCATTTCAGTTCTAGAAAGCCAATTTTCACTCATTATTTTTATCTCCATTTCATACAATCTAATTCAATATTATATAATCAGAACAAAGTAAAGTCAATGGGGGACGGAGATTTTCGTCCCCCGAAAATCTCCGTCCCCGAAAATCTCCGTCCCCGAAAATCTCCGTCCCCGAAAATCTCCGTCCCCGAAAATCTCCGTCTCCGAAAATCTCCGTCCCCGAAAATCTCCGTCCCCGAAAATCTCCGTCCCCGAAAATCTCCGTCCCCGAAAATCTCCGTCCCCGAAAATCTCCGTCCCCGAAAATCTCCGTCCCCGAAAATCTC
>JAGBDU010000020.1 GCA_017937285.1 Clostridia bacterium | reverse complement strand
TGGAATAGCAATAGAACTTCTTAGGTATACAGGATATGGAGGAGCCCTTGTGTGACCATGGGAGTGCCATAACTGTATACTTAGAAGTTCTTTGCTATGTAAGGAATCCTTCATCACTAAATAATTTTTTATATTTATATTTCCTTTGAACGGCTTAAAATCACTGCTAAATAAAAAAACGTTACATCTATTTAATTTTAATGAAAAAAAGATACAGACATATAAAATCTGTATCTTCTTATTTACTATTTTAATTTTTGCTCTATTTGTAATAATCTTTTATCTACTAACGAGTTAACCATATCATCAATTTCATTATACTCTTGTAACTTATTAATCTTTTTTATAATTAAATTCTGATATTTTTGAATACTTAAAAATTGTTCTATTTGATTACACTGTATTTCATATAATGCTTCATATATTGCATCGACTTTATTTTCCAGGTTTTGCTGTTTTTCCATATAAATCCGCCTCCCTTTACAAATATTTCGATGTAATCATTTTAGCACATAGTAATATTATAGTCAATGGTATAACGAACAAAAGTTTATTTTATTTTTCTTCTAGTACACTTATATGAACATCATTTAATTGCTCTTGTGTTACATTAGAAGGTGCATTCATTAAAACATCTCTTGCTTTTTTATTTTTTGGGAATGCTATAACTTCTCTTATATTTTGAGAATCTGCTATTAGCATTATCATTCTATCTAATCCAGGTGCAGCTCCTGCATGTGGTGGTGTTCCATATTGGAATGCCTTATACAAAGCTCCAAAACGTGTTTCTACATCTTTTTCTGTATAACCTGCAATTTCAAACGCTTTTACCATTAGCTCTGGATCATGATTTCTTACTGCTCCTGATGCCATTTCGTATCCATTACATACTACGTCAAATTGATATGCTACTATATCTAACGGATCTTGGTTTAATAAAGCTTCCATTCCACCTTTTGGCATTGAAAATGGATTATGGTTAAAATCTATTGTTCCTTCATCAGATAATTCGTACATTGGAAATTCTGTTATTAAGCAGAATTTATATACATTTTTTTCTAATAAATCTAATCTTTTTCCAAGTTCAATTCTTACTCCACCTGCTATTTTTTGTGCTGTTTTAAATTCATCTGCTATAAAGAAAATAGAATCATTTGGTTTAACACCTAATTTATTTTGTAATTCAGATTTTACATCATCTGTAATAAATTTAGCAATTCCTCCACTTACATTGTTTTCGTTATCAAATTTTGTCCAAGCTAAACCTTTTGCACCTAATTCTTCTACAGCATATTCTGTCATATTGTCGAAAAATTTTCTACCTTGCTCTGAACCATTTGGCACAACGATTGCTTTTATTGTTTTATCTTTAAAAGCATTAAACTCTGTATTTTCAAATATGTTTGTAGCATCTTGTATTATTAATGGATTTCTTAAATCTGGTTTATCTATACCATACTTTTCTATTGCTTCTTTATATGGAATTTGAATAAATGGTCCATCATCAACTTTCCATGTTGTATGCTTTTTAAATGTTGTTATAAATAATTCTTGTAAAACATTAAATACATCTTCTTGATCTGCAAAACTCATTTCAAAGTCTACTTGATAAAATTCTCCTGGTGCTCTATCTGCTCTTGGATCTTCATCTCTAAAACATGGAGCAATTTGGAAATATTTGTCAAATCCAGATACCATCAATAATTGTTTAAATTGTTGTGGTGCTTGTGGTAGAGCGTAAAATTCTCCTGGATGTAATCTACTTGGTACTAGATAATCTCTTGCTCCTTCTGGTGATGAGTTTGCAAGTATTGGTGTTTGAATTTCAGAAAATCCTAATTCATATAATTTTTCTCTTAATGTTTTCATTACTTGTGAACGAAGTAAAATTATATTATGGATTCTTTCATTTCTTAAATCTAAAAATCTATATTCTAATCTTAAATCTTCTCTTACTGAATTTATATCTGCTTTTTCTGAGTTTACTTCAAATGGAAGTGTATTTTTACATTTTCCTAGAATTGTTATTTCTTTTGCGTCTATTTCAATTTCTCCTGTTGCAATTTTTTCATTTTTATTTGATCTTTCTATAACAGTTCCTTTAACGCAAATAACACATTCTGTTACTATCAAATCAAGTTGCTCTTTAAATTTTTCTTGATCTGATATAACAATTTGAGTAATTCCATATTGATCTCTTAAATCGATAAATTTCATTGCTCCTAAATTTCTGATTCTTTGTACCCATCCAGATAATTTTATTTCTTGTCCTACATTATTTATATTTAGCTCTCCACATGTGTGAGTTCTGTAACTATTATTCATATTATCATATCCCTTCTTATCTCATATTTATGATGTATTTAATTATATCAAGAATTTTGTAAAATTCAATCTAATTCATTAAATTTTATAAAAATTTGCTTACTATTTGTTAGTATTCACAATCCCTTTTCCTCTACTCTAAAAAAACAACTGTAAATTGTTACTATTATCTAATATTTTTTAATTAGACGTCTTGAATATTATATATAATTGAAAAAAGGACAGAAACTAACATTTCTGTCCTCTATAAATATCTATTCTATATAAATTCCATATCCAGCTGCAATTTGTTTATCTGATTGGCTTGTGTTCTTAATAATTACAGTAGTTCCTATTGGTACTACATCATAAAAAGATTCAACATCTGCATTATGCATTCTTATACATCCATGTGAAGCATTAGATCCAATACTTCCTTCATTATTTGTTCCATGTATTCCATATGTAGTTCCTTTTGTTCCATTAACATCTAATCCTATCCATCTCTTACCTAATGGATTTCTAGGATCGCCTCCTGGAATATTTGCTTTATAATAAGGTCTATTCACAATTTTGTTATAAACTGAAAATTTTCCTTGTGGAGTTGGACTTGAACTTGCACCTGTTGCACAAGAATATGAACGAGATAACTTGCCTCCACAATAATACCTTAATGTATTATTTCTACTGTTTATAATTATTAAATTTCCAACAACTGTTCCATTTGTAGAAGATACATCTGCAGATTTTTCTTCTACTTTAGGTGTAGTTTCTACAACAGGCTTTGTTTCTGATAAATATGTTCCATCTACATATCCAACTTTACCATTGTATGATATTCTGTACCAATTAAATTCATTTACTTTTCCTGTTATAGTTACTTCTGCTGCATTTTTTAAAGATCCTATTTTACTATATGTTGTTTCTGGACCTGACCTTACATTTAAGCTGGTTGCTTTTACATATAAAGTTTTACTCATATCTGTTACTGAAAATTCTTTTTTAGTCACTACTTCTTTTTTTTCGGTTTTCGCTTTTTTATTTTTATCGCTCTCAGCAGTATTTTTTACTGCCTCTTTATTTTCTTCTACTACTTCATCTTTTTTTTCTTCTACTACTTCATCTTCTACCACATTTTCTTCATTGGTTATTTCTTTTGCCTCATCTTTTTCTTCTGATATATTCATAGCTTCTTTAGTATCTTCATTTGTAACGTTTTTTGAAAATCCTATTTGCTTAATATCTTTGGTTGCTTTAATATAGAAAATACTGGATACTATACAAATTACTATAACTGCAATTATTGAAATACCAATGTATACTTTTTTACTTTTCATATACATCATCTCCTATATAAAATTCCTAACTATTATTTTACATTATTTTACATAATTTGTCAACTTATGGTTATTGTTCTATCTTCCACATCTTCTACCTCGTGATCCAAACATGCTACTTTCTCTAAGACAATTGCATATTTTTTCACAATTGCAGTTATTATTATTTCCTCCATTATTATTGCATAAATCATTATCACAATTATTGCAAGAATCATTATTGCATGAATCATTATCATCATCATCACAGTTATTATTATTTTGGCATCTAAAAAATCTCCTTAGAAATCTTACTATTGCCGCTGTTATATATGCCAATATGGTATATACGATTGCAAATACTAAAAATGTTTCATCAAATATCGCAAATGTCACAATTAAATATATTGCAAAAAATGTTATTGCAACTAAAATTGGGGAACATAAAATTTTTTGCAATACTATCGCTAATAATATAGTGGCTACTGGTAATGCAAAAAATAACAATAAAAAATTCATACTTATATCATTCCTTTCTCAAGGCGCAAATTAGCTTAAAACAAATTTCAAACTTTTTCTCCTATTTTTAGTTATTATTCACAGTCATTTTTTATAATATCGTCCCTTTGGAACGGCTCACTTTTAGCTATGAATTGTAACTGTTTGTAATATATTGTATGAATATTATGTTATTATTGATACAAAAAATGATATTAACGGTATATAATTCTTCCTTTTTTTTGAAATAAAGAAGAGGAACTTAATTGAGTTCCTCTTCTTTATTTCAAAAAACTATCCTTTGTTTACAGCTATCTTAAAATTTTTGACTATTTTCTACAATAACCACACTTAGTCTAAACTGTAAAATACTTATAAATTAATAGTAAATTATATTTTTTGCCACTAAATTAATTTATCCAATATATCAATCTCATTTTTCAAAGTATCATCTTTCAAAGTTTTATTTTCTTCTTCAATATAAGATTTTATTAATTTAAAAATTTCTTTATAATTGCCACTAACAGTTAATTTAGTTGATTTTCTTTCATGTACACCTAACACATCTTTTATATATGATTCATCATAATCAAATTCTGTAATTCCTGTATTATCATCTATTATAAATTCTTGATTATTACTTCTTTCATATATAATCCAATTTTTTAATGTATTTACATATCTAGCAAGTACTATTGCTTTTTGTATTCCTGTATTATCATAATAATCTTGCATAGATTGCTTGAATTCTACTTTTTCTTTGTTTGAATGTTCCTGCTCTTTTGAATCTTTATATGAAATATTAAGTGAGATATTATTTGAAATACTTCCTGCTTTTTTCTTTAATTTTAATACTACTATTCCACCTTTTACTTCGCCATCTGAATTGCTTGATGATGGGAATAATGTATTTATGTGCATTATGCTTCCTGTTGTTTTGTTTACAGAATCTGTACCATATACATTTTCTATTTCATAATCTTCTGATTTAAATGATAAATCTAAGTCAAATATTAATGGGGTTACCATATAATCAAATTCATCAGCAAGAGTTTTATTAAATTCTTCTGAACTATGTACTGAGTAATAGTTTGCTCCTTTTACATCAGATATCTTTTCTGTTAGCTCTGTATTAAAATCCACTCCAACACCTATCAAAGATGTATATATTTTATTTGTAGCATTTTGCTTTATACTTCCCATTAATCCTGAAGATGATGTATCTCCTGCATTTGGCATTGCATCTGTTATTACTATTATTCTATTTTGATAATCTTTATCATCTAAATATTCATCAAATAGCTCTGTTCCTTTTTTATATCCTGCCGAAAAATTAGTTCCTCCTTGTGGCTCTATTTCTAATATATGGTCTTTTATTGCTTCTATATTTGTATCTGATATTAAATTTAGCTCTTTTCCTAAATACGCATCGTTATCAAATAAAACAACTCCTAATCTATCCTCTTCATTTAATTTATCTATTAAATTATTTATACATTCTTCTGCAATTTTCATTTTTGATTTATTTTCTGAATCATAACCTTTTTTATCATAATAATATGAGCTAAAAGATGATGACATTGAACCAGATATATCTAATACTATGACTACATTTAATTTTTTTCTGTTAAAGTCACTTTCTTTTATATTAGAATTTAATCCTACTGCTAAATAATATTCTTGCTCTTTTGATATTGGATCTGTTGATACTGCACATGAATATGATGGATAAAACATTTCATTAGATTTTTTATTTATCACTCCAGTATCAAAGTAATACTCTGAATATAGTCCATTATATGTTATATCTGTTGTTAAAGGTAGATAATTATTTTTTATATTTTCTCTAAAACTATCTACATTACTTGCTCCACCAACTGTATATCCTAAGTATGATTCTGATGTTGACATTGCATCTAAACTTGAAGAACTTTGTGTTCCTATAGATGATATAATTGAAGAGCTACTTGTTGCGCTATCCAAACTACCAAATCCTCCTACTGAACTACTTTTGTTCGAATACGATTTTTTTGGATTATATTTCCAATCATCTACTCCTGATATTTTTACTTCTTTTTGTACAAAAAATAATAATGTTCCTCCTGCTATTATTACTAAAACTATTAGTATGATAATTGATATCATACCTCCCTTTTTTAATTTTTTCATATAATCATCCTTTCGTTTTTATTTTTTAGATGATTTTTTTTTACCTTTTTGTTGGTGTTTTATAAAAATAATTGAAAAAATTATAGAAATTAGTAAAAATACTCCCGCTAAAGAAAACAAGCCAACTGAAATAGTACTAACATCTAAACTAGATGATTTAGTTTCGAAATCATTCGTTGATATAGATTCTATTACTTCACCTGTTATATGCGAGTTTTCAAATGATGATGTATCTGATTCTGATGCGCTCCCTGAAATAGATGTACTTTCTGAGTTTATATCTGAAGAATTCAAATTTTGCTGATTTTCTTCTTTTGATGTAGCAAAATTTAGCTCTGTATCACTTTTATCTGTTTTATTATCAGTTTTTATGCCAATTTTTAAACCAGTAACTAATGCAATTATAAACATCGCAAAATTGCTAATTGCTATTTTTAATGATTTTATTGATTTATAATAATACCACTGAACAGTTGCTGTTGGCATTGATAATATTTCACCTATTTCTTTAAATGTAAATTCTGATAGTACTTTTAACGAAATAATTTGCTCTTCCTTTTTATTTAATTTTTTTACTATTTTGTTATAATCTTCATTTTCTGCAATATCATCAATTTCATTATTATCACTTTTTATTACATTTATATTTTCATCCAAAGAAACATTAAATTTATTTTTTCGTATGTACTGTAAAGATTCGTTTTTTGTTACAGTGTATAGCCAAGTAGATTCAAAATTATCTGCTAATTTTTCATTTGGTAATTTGTATATTTTTTCAAAAACATTTTGTGTAACATCTTCACTATTTTCTTTATCTTTTAGTATTGAAAAGCTTATTCTGTATACTAAATTGTAGTTATTATTATAAAATTCATTAAAATATTGCTCTTTATTTTGTTTTAGATTTTTAAAATCATTGTGAATATTTTCTTTTATTTTTTCCATATATCACCATTCCTTTAGTAAAAATTTTAACATAGGTTTACTTTTTATTCAATAAAAATATCCAGTATATTTATCGATACAGCTCAAAAAAAGTTACAATTCACAGCTAAAAGTGAGCCGTTCCAAAGGGATTATATTACAAAAAAAGAGCCCTTTAACCCTACTTTTTGAATTACATGGCTCTTTCTTTTTTTTAATTATAATTGTTCAATTTTTAATAAATTAGTTGTTTTAGCTCCGTTTTTTGGGAATCCACCTGTTATTGCAATTATATCTCCTTCTTTAACTCCCATAATTTCTTTAGCTTTTTCCTTAGCTGTAGCAATTACTTCATCTGTACTTTCAGATGATGGAACTATTGTTGGATATACTGCATAATTTAAAGCTAGTGAACGAGCTATTGCTTCTGAATTTGTAGCAGCTAAAATTGAGCATCTTGGTTTTAAATTACTTATTTTTCTTGCTGTATCTCCACTTACTGTTGAAGCTATTATTAGGTCTATACCTAATACACTTACTGCATTAACAACACTATTTGCTATTGTTTCTGTAATATCAATTTCTCTTTCTGAATCAAATTCATAATCATAGTCATAATATTCTTCTGTATCTTTACAAATTTGTGCCATAAATTTAACAACTTCTATTGGGAATTTACCAACTGTTGTTTCTCCAGAAAGCATAACTGCATCTGTTCCATCTAAAACTGCATTAGCAACATCTGAAACTTCTGCTCTAGTTGGTCTTGCGCTCTTTTTCATTGATTCTAGCATTTCTGTTGCAACTATAACAAATTTACCTTTTTCACGGCATCTTTGAATCATTAATTTTTGATATTTTGGTAATTGTTGCATTGGTACTTCTACACCTAAATCTCCACGAGCTACCATTATACCATCTGAAACATCTATTATTTCATCAAGGTTTTGTACACCTGTTGTGCTTTCAATTTTTGATATAACTTTCATATCTTCTCTATTGTATTCTTTTAAAATTTTTCTTGCTTCTAAAACATCTTCTTTACATGATACAAAAGATAATGCAATATAATCTCCTTCATGTTCGCAAGCATAAATTATATCTTCTCTATCGATATCACTTACAAATGGTATATCTAATTTTACTCCTGGTGCATTTAAGCTTTTTTTGTTTCCTAAAACTCCACCATTTATTATTTTACATGTTACACCATCATCTTCAACAGAAATTACTTGTATTTTCATTAATCCATTTTCTAATAATACTATTGAACCAACATCTAAATTATCAATTGCTTGTGGATGGTTAACAGAAAATCTTTCTTCATTTCCTACTACTGATTCTTTTACTATTCTTATTGTTTTTCCTTCTACTAGGTTTATTCCGTCTCCTTCAACCATACCATTTCTGAATTCAGGTCCTTTTGTATCATATAATATAGCAATATTTTTTCCTGTCATTTCTCTTACTTTGTGTACAGAACTTACAACAGCTATTTTTTCTTCTGGTGTAGCATGAGAAAAATTGATACGAGCTACATTCATACCAGCTTCTACCATTTGACTCATTATTTCTGGTGGTGTACTAGAAGGTCCTATACTACATATAATTTTTGTTTTTTTCATCATTGTTTTACAACTCATTTTTTTACATCTCCTTATAAAATTTTTTAGATACGCTATATTATATAATCTTTTTTAAAAAAAATCAATGTTTTACATAAGAATTTTGTCATATTTTGCAATTGTTGTTACAATTCACAGTCATTTTTTTAGAGTAGTGGAAAAGGGATTATATTATAAAAAATGTAATGACGCGCAGTTTGGGAGCCATAGAACCTCATTGCCAGCCAATATTTTAAAGCACATACTTATTCATGTATTAAAACTTTAGCCTGCCGACCAGTAAGGAATGGAATTTTTTATAATATAATCCCTTTGGAACGGCTTACTTTTAGCCGTGAATTGTAACAATTAGAGGGTTACTGTCCTCTAAGCGTATAGTCATGATTTTTTTTACCTATACTTATATTATTTCCCAAATATAGCAAATTTATCCATATTAATAACTTTAATTTTTACAGATTGATAGATATATTACAAAATATAAACTTATTTAGATTTATAACGCCTTAGCAAAACAAAAAAAAGATTCCAAACAATAAAATTGTAATACAATATCATTTTATCATTTAGAATCTTTTCCATTTACTAAGCATAAATTGAATTGATTTTTTGCTGAATAACTTCTAACTTTTTATTAACACCAATGTTACCTATATATTTCATTGTAGGAACACTTTCATTAGAAGTTAATATCAACTTAGTTGCATAAGTAGGAATCATAATTTTTATTGCAATTCGATTATTGTTAACTAGCAACTTTGTTGTCAACTTGGTACCATTCACATAAATGCTAAGCTCCAGTGACCTAAAATTGTTTATGGTCACTTCGTTTTCCATCAAATCTTCCACAATTCTTTTGAGGTATGTTTCATCCTCATCAATTATCAAATCTGCAAAAGCCTCTTCCAAGCATAAATGATATGCTGATTTGTGCTTTTTTTCTGGAAGAGCCTTTGCTTTCCCTATGATTAAATTGTTGGGAAAGATTCTAGGATTTACTTTTCGTGCCCGTGCCAAACTTGAACACTCCTTTCATTAAGATATTATTATTTTACTATATTTATGTTAATTTGTCAACGTACAATTCACGTTTCTTTTACTACGATTATACTATGCTCCAACAATTTTATTATTAGATTTTTCTATATCATCTTCGTTTAATTTTTCTCCTAAATTTATATTATCTAAGCAATCTCTTACTGTTATATCATACATTTTTATTTGATTAATTTGTTTTATTAAATTTACTATTATACCTTTTTGAATTTCTTCTTTATATGGCTCTAACTTTACTATTAAATCTTCTATATATAGTAAATTATCTTCTTTTTTTATTCTTCCCATTCCTACAAGTCTGTCACCATTGTATACACATACACATGTTATAGTTTTATCTAGCTCTGCACTTAATTCAGTTACTTCTACATTTTCATATTCAGCGCGGATCATCTCATAATATTCTATTTTGCTTGGTATTTTATTAATATATCGTATCATTTTTTAATATCTTCCCTTCTTCATTTGCTTATATCTTATAAAATACAATTATTGTTTTTTCAATTATATATATTAAACCTTTTTTTTACTAATGTCACTATTTTTTTGAAATTTTTTATTATAATCAATGTTTTTGGGTTATAGTTCAGTAAACATAAGAGTAGTTTAAAAGGAATTTTTTTATAATATAATTCCTTTGGAACAGCTTATTCTTTGTAATGAACTGTAACTTTTTTGTGGAAATTATTAAAAAATAAATCAATTTAACAAAAAAATATTTCCTTTTATAAAAATTAATATGACAAAATTATTTTTATTTATTCATTTTCTTTTACATATAAATTACATTTACAAACTCCATCTCTTATGAAATCATCACATGGGCATAATGTTGTTTCGTCTATATTTACTCTACATGGGCAATGACCTTCTTTTTTATAAATGCCTTCTATTATTTTTTTTACATATTCTTTATCCGGATTTAATTTATATCCTTTCATATTCTCCTCCGTTTTTTATTTTATTTATATTCTAACATCGTACTAATTATTTCTTCTTCACTTACAAATCCTTCTATTCTGTGAACTATATTTCCGTTTTTAAAAATTAATAGTGTTGGAACTACTTCTATATCATAATCTATTGCTAAGTCTCTCAATTTATCTATATCTACTTTTACAATATTAAAATCTGCTCTTGTGTTTGAAATTTTTTCTAATACTGGAGATAACATACTGCATGGTCCACACCAAGTAGCAAAAAAGTCTACTAGTACTGCATTTTTTGATTCTAATACTTCTGTTTTAAAATTTGTTTCATCTATATATTTTATCATAAATCATTCTCCTTTTTATTCTTATTTTATTCCTATTCTTCAAAATTTTCAATCTGTATTTTTCTATTTTTTTGTTTTTCTTGTATTTTTTTTAAGTTTTCTTCTGGTATATTGTTATAGTTGTTTGCAACATACCTTCCTGTTAATTTATATTTTGTCTTTGTATCTTCTAAAATTTCTTCTGGAGTTTGTTTATCTCCTGTTATTATTTTATCCTTTAAATTTTGCATTTCTTCTTCTCTAATTTCTTGTTTTTTTCTTGCTATATCTTTATTTTCTTTATTTCCTATTTCAGAATATTGCTCTAAATGCCTTTCTGTACGAGTATGGTTTTCAACTAAATTAGTCAGATTCTCTAATTGCCTTTCTTTTTTTACTTTATCATTATTTTTAAAATTTTCCATAATATATCGCCTCCCAATATATTATTAGCTTTTATTTTTTATATTATCCTACCAAATAATATATGTGGCTAGATTAGTTTTTTAGTATAATCTAGCCACATTTTAATCTTATTTTTGTTATTTATTGCTTGAAAATTTGGTAATTAGATGCGTTAAATATATACAAAATAATTTTTTGTTTACACATTTTTAACATATCCAATTTACAACATTCTTATTACAAATATTGTAATTACTCATCTACTTCTTCAAACATATCTTTTCCAAGTCCACATAAAGGACATGTCCAATCATCTGGTAAATCTACAAATTTTACTCCTTCTTTTTCATCATCATAAATATATCCACAAGCTGTACATCTATATTTCATATTTTTCACCTCCTTCAAAGTCTATGATAAACAATTATCATAAATACCTATATAATTTAAATAGATTGCTACTATTATATTTTATTTGATTATATGGAGTTATAATTTTTTTAAAAAATAATTTTTACAACTCCTTTGATAAATTTTCTAATTCTTTTAAATTATTTTCATTCAATTTTGATTTAATAGTAATTATAGGTTGAATTAAATCAATGTCTTTCATTTCTGATAAAATTTCGTTCATACATTTTCCAGAATTTGGAGCCCATGTTCCATTTTCTATAATCGCTACTTTTCTATTTTGATAATTTAGACCTTTTAATCTGTTTAAAAAGTTTGCCATTGGAGGAAATATTCCCATATTATATGTTGAAGAAGCAAGTATTAATTTGCTATATTTAAATGCTTCTGATATAGCTTCTGAAAAATCGCATCTTGATAAATCTTTTACACATATATTATTATATCCATCTTTTTTTAATATATCTGCTAATTTATTTGCTGCATCTGCAGTATTTCCATGGATTGATGCATATGCAATTAATATTCCATCTTCTTCTGGTATATAACTACTCCAAATATTATATTTATTGATATAATATTCAAGATTTTCTTTTAAAATTGGACCATGTAATGGACATATTGTGTTAATATCTAATGTTGATAATTTTTTAAGTGCTGCTTGTACTTGCATTCCATATTTTCCAACAATATTTATATAATATCTACGAGCTTCATCAAGGTCTTTTTCATTTTTCCAACCTTCTTCTGTATCTATACATCCAAATTTTCCAAATGCATCTGCTGAAAATAATACTTTTTCTGTTTTCTCATATGTTACCATTACTTCTGGCCAATGTACCATGGGTGCCATAAAAAATTGCAAACAATGTTTACCTAAATTTAAAGTATCTCCTTCTTTTACTAAAATTTTTCTTTCTTCAAAATCTGCTATATCAAAAAATTGTGGCATAAATGCAAATGTTTTGTTATTTCCTACTATTTTCATTGTTGGGTATTTACTTACTAATAACTCAATATTGTATGCATGATCTGGCTCTAAATGTGATACTACTAAATAATCTGGAACTTTTCCTTCAAGTGCTTTTTCTAAACTTTCAAGCCATTCAGTTGTTTTACGTCTATCTACTGTATCCATAATTACAGTTTTTTCATCTTTTATTACATATGAATTATATGATATTCCATTTGGCACTTTATATTGACTTTCAAATAAATCAATATCTTTGTCGTTTGCTCCTATGTAAATAATGTCTTCTGATATTTTCATAATTTTTTCTCCTAACATTTTATTTTACAAATATTTATATCACTAATTTACACAAAAATAAATATGTTATTAAAAATTTATAAATATTTTTTTATAATATAATCCCTTTTTCACTACTCTAACAAATGCCGTGAATTGTAACAATTTATGGTTTGTTCACAGTCATTTTTTTTAGTAGTAGAAAAGGGATTACAATTTTTTTATAATTAATCTTCCTTTATAGTATTTATTTTAAATAATTTAAATAACTCAACAACAACAATCGGTGCCAATACCAAACAAATTATTTCAATTATATTTGCTGCTGGTAATACTGGTATGCTAAATATATGTCTTAAGCCTGGTATTAGTAATATTACAAATACTAAAACTGCTGCTACTGCTATTGCTCCAAATAACCACTTATTGCCTCCAATTCCTGTTTTAAATATAGATTTTTTATTATTTCTTATATTAAACACATGAACTAATTCGCTTAATGCTAATACTATAAATGCCATTGCTTGACCTATTTCTACTTTTACTTCGCCTTTATCTAGTATTGTTGCTCCATTTGCAAGTAGCTCATCTACATTTGATACTTCTTCTATACTATAAATTTTTCCATCTATATCTATCATTGTAGGTAATTTATCATCTGGTGTTGCAATTCCTATTATAAATGCTGCAAGTGTTAATATACCTATCATAAATCCTTGGTATATGATTCTCCAACTCATTCCTTTTGTAAATATACCTTTTTTGCTTTTAACTGGTTTTCTTTTCATTATATCTTTTTCTGCTGGATCAACTGCTAATGCTAATGCTGGAAGTGAGTCTGTTACTAAGTTTATCCATAAAATGTGGATTGGTAATAATGGTGTAATTAAATTAATGTCTATTCCATATTTTGAACTTAGAATAGGTGCTATTAAAATTGCTATAAATAATACTATTATTTCTCCTACATTGCTTGATAATAAGAATTGTATTGCTTTTAATATATTATCATAAATTCTACGTCCTTCTTCAACTGAAGAAACTATTGTTGCAAAGTTATCGTCTGTTAAAATTACATCTGCTGCTTCTTTTGATACATCTGTACCTACTATTCCCATTGCACATCCAATATCTGCTGTTTTTAGTGCTGGAGCATCATTTACACCATCACCTGTCATTGCAACTATTTCTCCATTTGCTTGCCATGCTTTTACAATTCTTACTTTGTGCTCTGGTGATACACGTGCATATACTGCATATTTTCTAACATTTTTGGTTAGCTCTTCATCAGACATTTCTTCTAACTGACTACCTGTTATTGCCTCATCACCTTCACAAAGAATTCCTAAGTCTTTTGCTATTGCTACTGCTGTGGCTTTATGATCTCCTGTAATCATTACAGTTTTTATTCCTGCTGATTTACATTTTTCAACTGCTAATTTAACTTCTTCTCTTGGTGGATCTATCATTCCTACCATTCCAACATATATTAAATCATTTTCCATGTTTTTCATTTCTTCATCTGTTGGTTCATAGTCTAATATTTTGTATCCCATTGCAAGAACTCTTAATGCATCATTTGCCATATTTTCATTATATTTTCTAATTTCTGACATGTAATTTTGTAAATCGCTTTTTACTTCACCATTTACTATATATTTAGTACATCTTTTTAATAATTCATCAATTCCACCTTTTGTAAATACATAATATTTACCATCTCTTTTGTTTACAGTTGTCATTAATTTTCTTTCCGAGTCAAATGGAATTTCTTTTGCTCTTGGCATTGTTTCTAATATTGTTGGATCAAAGTCTAAATTGAATCCCATATCTATTAGTGCTGTTTCGGTTGGGTCTCCTGTTAATTTATTGTCTGCTCCTACTTTAGTATCATTACACATCATACTTATATATATCAGCTCTTTCAAGTCAGGAGAAATTTCTTTTATTTCTTCTATATTTTCTAATTTTCCATCATAGAATATTTTTTTAACAGTCATTTTATTTTGTGTTAAAGTTCCTGTTTTATCTGAACATATTACACTTGCACTTCCTAATGTTTCTACTGCTGGCAATTTTTTAACAATAGCATGTTTTTTTACCATTCTTTGTACACCTATTGCTAAAACAATTGTTGATACTGCTGCTAATCCTTCTGGAATTGCTGCTACTGCTAAGCTAACTGCTGTCATAAACATATCTAATGGATCTTTTTTATATAAAAGTCCTATTACAAAAATAATTATACAAATTGCTATTGCTGCTATTCCTAATGTTTTTCCTAGTTTATTTAATTTTGTTTGAAGTGGTGTTTCACTATCAACTGTGTTACTTATAATTCCTGCAATTTTTCCAACTTCTGTTTCCATTCCTGTTTCTACAACAATACCTTTTCCTCGACCATATGTTATTAATGATGATGAAAATAGCATATTGCTTCTGTCACCTATACCTATTTTTTCAGAATCTATTTTATTTGACATTTTTTCTACTGGTACAGATTCACCTGTAAGTGACGCTTCTTGTGATTTTAAATTAACACTTTCTATTATTCTTAAATCTGCTGGTACATAGTCTCCTGTATCTAAAACTACTATATCTCCTGGTACTAAATCTTTTGATGCAACAACTTCTAAATTTCCGTTTCTTATAACTTTAGCCACATGGCTACTTAGTTTTTGAAGAGCTTCTAATGATTTTTCTGCTTTACTTTCTTGTGCTACACCTACAATTGCGTTTACAATTATTACTATAAAAATTATTATTGAATCTGTTATTCCTTCTCCTTCTATGTATCCTACTACTCCAGATATAATTGCTGCTATTATTAAAATTATTATCATAAAATCTTTAAATTGCTCTAAAAATTTTACAAATAAGCTTTTCTTTTTTTGTGCTTTTAATTCATTGTAACCATATTTTTCACGAGATTTTAATACTTGATCTGTTGTAAGACCTGAATTTAAATTTGTTTCTAATTTTTTTTCTGTTTCTTCGATTGATAAATTATACCAATTTTTTTCCATTAATGATATTCCTCCTTTTTTATTATCTTTTGTCTTTTTTCATATATCATTTGTCAAATTCTTATTATTTATGTATTTTATAACATATTTAACTTTAATAGTCAAAATAATTTATGTACTTTTTTTTGACAAATTTTATACCAAAAAAGACCTTTAAAGAAAAAATTACATAAAATCACCTCTTCTTTAAAAGTCTTGCTTACCATTTAGGTTACTAACCAGATTTATATCGCGATTGTTGATTAGTAGTTTTTAAGCTACTCCCTTTTTTATTTTTTGTATTATATTATTTAATTGTATTTTTGGCAAGACCTAAATTTAAATTTTTACAAAATTTAGGTGTAAAGATGTTACTATTCACAGCCATTTTTTTATAATATAATCCCTTTGGAACGGCTCACTTTTAGCTGTAAATTATAACGTAAAGATTAAGTAGCTGTAGAATTAAATCACTTTTTATTTATTCTCTGATACCTCCAAAGCTTCTAATTTTTTATAAATCTCCGGAAATGCCTTTTTTATATTTAATATTTTTAAATTTTTATCGGTCCATGCATGCATTGTTGTTCCTGTGTTTATTAATTCATTATTTTGGTTATAAACTTTATATCTAAATTTTATTCTTACAGGAGATATTTTTTCTACTTCTGTTTTTATTGTTAGTTCATCTTCATAAAAAGCTGATTTATAATATTTACTTGTTAGCTCTGATACTGGCATCATTATACCTATTTTTTCCGCTTCTGAGTATGGTATTATATATTTTCTTGCGTATTCTGTACGAGCTACCTCATACCATACTGGATATACAGAGTGGTGTACAACTCCCATTTGATCTGTTTCTGCATATCTTACAACTATTTTAGTTTCAAAATCATTCATTATTTATGTCCTTCTTTCATTCATCTTTATAATATATCATAAAAACCATTAGAACTTTTTTATTCTAATGGTTTTTTTATTATTTATTTTCTTCTACTGGATATACGCTAACTTTTTTCTTATCTTTTCCTAATCTTTCAAATTTAACTTTACCAGTAACTTTTGCATATAATGTATCGTCGCTTCCGATTCCTACGTTTGTTCCTGGATGGATTTTTGTTCCTCTTTGTCTTACTAATATATTTCCTGCTGGAACTATTTGTCCATCAGCTCTTTTTAAACCAAGACGCTTAGACTCACTGTCTCTACCATTATGGGTACTACCTTGTCCTTTCTTATGAGCCATGTTTTTTCACTCCTTCCGTACTATGGATTTTACTTTATTTCTTATCTGGCTATAATTATGCCATTTTTATACTTTTTATTTCAACCTTTGTATATGGTTGTCTGTGTCCTTGTGTTCTTCTGTAGTTTTTCTTTGCTTTGTATTTGTAAACTAAAACTTTTTTAGCTTTACCATTTGCAACAACTGTTCCTTCTACAGATACACCATTTACATAAGGAGCTCCAACTTCTACTTTTTTGTCATCAGATACTAATACAACTTTATCAAATTTTACTGTATCTCCTGCTTCTGAATTTAATTTTTCGAAGAATACTACGTCACCTTCTGCAACTTTATATTGTTTTCCACAACTTTCAATTACTGCGTACATTTAAGTACACCTCCCTTTATATGTATACTCGCTAAGCATAAAATACTAGGTAGTTAAACTTAATTAACCTTTATGAACCCGACTCAGGCGGCTTACAGTTTTATATTCTATCATGATTTACATCTTTTGTCAATTGTTATTTTTAAGCTTTTTATATCTCGTATGTGTCAAGTAAATGTAGGCAATTTTTTTATCTTTTATTTTTAATCCTCAAATGCCTTTGCTTTCAACCTTTATTTATTTTTGGTTCTCTTAATAAAACATAGCCTTTTTCTTTTTAAAAACTACATCTCATATCTGAAAACTCTTTCATTTTAATTATTTCTTTCATGAATTTTGAATTTATTATTACATTTTTTATATTTTTATTTTCTTCTGTTTCTTTTCTATTTGCTCTATGTTGTTTGTTTCTTTTTACATTTTCTTCAATTTCTTTTATCCAATCTTCGACACTTGTATCTATTGGTATTGGTGTTTCTATATCTTCTAATTTGAATTTTTCGCTTAATACACACACCTTACTTAATGCATTTGCTCCATGTATTCCAAATGCTTTTCTTCCACTGCAGAATCTTTTCTTTAACTTACTAAATATTTGACTTTCTTGCGTTCCCATATTTCTATATTCTATACCTTCTGGTGCTTCGGGTACTTCTACTAAATCTTGATATCTTTCTAAATCATTACTTAAATAACTTTCTAATCTGTTTAATTTCTTTATTCCTTGATATTCTCCTCCTAATTCATATTTTAATCCATCTATTGCTGGTTTTATTTTTTCAAACTCCTTTTTATTTATTAATTCTACAAATATATTTCTATATTCTTTTGGTACATCTCTTATTATTTCTTGCATTATATGAAATTGATCTTTTTGATATATTCCTTCTTTTACTGTTATTCCTTTTGTCCATTTTGCTCCATCTCCATTTACTACTCTTAATTTTATTTTACTTTCATCATATTGGCTAAATACTCTTGCATCTCTTAATTTCGCCATCTCTTTTGGTTTCATTATTCCTGCTATATATTGTTTATTTACTAATCCATGTCTTGGGTCATCTTTTTTCCATCCTTCATACATAACATGCAACTTTAACTCTGTTTTTATTTTCATCTTTGGATTGAATTCTTTATTTTCTTTCTCTGCTTTCTTTTTATTTTTTTCTAATCTTTCTTTTCTATCTTTTCCTTGTAAATTTATCCATAATCCATCTGCTTCTTCAAATAATGCTGTTATTTCTTTTACTCCTGCTATTAATTGGTTTTTATCAAGTAATTTTCTTTCTTCTTTTTCTTTATTTGTTATTTTATCTCCAATCTTCACTATCATATTCCTTATTTTTTCATGACTTAATGATGTATTTGTTGTTGTATCTATTACTTCTTCTGCTTTTCTATATGAATCTGTTATTGGTACTGTTTCAACTACTTTTTCTACTAAATTACTTGATACTTTTCCTTCTACACTTATTTTCAATTTTTCATCTAATAAATATATTGTTTTTTTAATTCCTTCTTCTTGAACTTCATACATTACCCTTTTATATTTTATTTCGCCCATTACGGTATTTACTGATGTTTCTCGTAATCCTTTATGTCTATATTTTTTCTTATCTCTGGCATCCATTAACTTTCTATCATAAGACTCTAACATCAATTTTATTATTAAACATCCTAAAAAACATACAAATTTAAATATTTTTTTCTCTAAATCATTGAATTTCACTTCATCACTTGTTATAATTTTATCAAACATGGTTATCAATCCTTTCAAATGTGGTTTTCGTCGATTACATTCTATTGGATTAACCATGTTTTTTCAATATTAAATTGAAAAATGTAGACAAAATTTTTATTTTTGCCTACATAAATTTTACACTAACTTATATCTCACAATATTTTCTCCGTCCCCGAATTTCTCCGTCCCCGATTTTCTCCGTCCCCAATTTTCTCCGTCCCCAAATTTCTCCGTCCCCGATTTTCTCCGTCCCCGATTTTCTCCGTCCCCAACACCAGGCAAAAAAAAAGAGCCTTTAGTCAATGTTTTAATTGTTTACATTGACCAAAGGCTCTTTTTTATTTATGCTCTTGGATGTGTTTTTTTATATATATTTTTTATTCCTTCATCTTGGAATTGCATATATACTTGTGTTGATGATATATCTGAATGTCCAAGCATTGTTTGTATTGATTTTAAGTCTGCTCCATTTTGTAATAAGTGTGTTGCAAATGAGTGTCTTAATACTCCTGGTGTTATTTCTTTATCTATATGGGCTTGCTCTTTGTAGTATTTTACTATTTTCCAGAAACCTTGTCTTGTTAATCTTTTTCCATTTATGTTTACGAATAAAGATTCTGTATCATCGCTTTTTATTAAATATGGTCTAGATTCTTCCATATAATTTTTTAATGCTTGTAAAGACATTGCTCCTAATGGTATTGTTCTTTGTTTTACTCCTGTTCTACAGATTACATAACCTTCGCTTAATTTTACATCACTTATGTTTAATGATATTATTTCAGTTACTCTCATTCCTGTTGCATAAGCAAATTCTAGCATTGCTTTATCTCTAATACCTTTTAAATCTGCATCTGTTGGTTGTTCTAATAATAGTTCAACTTCCTTTGTTGATAAAACATTTGGTATTCTTTTTTCTATTTTTGGTGATTGTACATTTGCTGTTGGATCCTCATTTATTTCTTTTATTCTTACTGAATATTGATAAAAAGATCTAATTGAAGCTAAATTTCTTGATACTGTTGATGTTTTCTTTCCGTTATCTTGTAAATAAGTTAAATAATTTTTAATTGTTGTTTCATCTGCTTTTAAATAGTCTATTTGATTTTTATTTATATATTCTTGATATTGATTTATATCTCTCTTATAAGATTGTAAAGTATTGTCTGTTAATTTCTTATCTTTTTGAAGAAATTCTAAAAAATTATTAATTTGCTTTTCCATTTTAGTTCTCCTTACCTTTATTTTTTATAATTTACATAAACTATATATGTTATATCAAATTAAATTATAATTGTAAATAGTTTTTTTATATTTTTTAAATAAAATTTATTATTATATTACTTGTTACATTTGTAGATATAAATATCTCTATTAATGAAGAAATAAAAAGCCCTATAGTCATAATTATTGAAAACATTGTATGCCTATAAATTTCACTTTTTATGTGTTCTTTATTATGTTCTTTCATTATGGACTTATGTATTTTTATAGAACTTACTGTTAATGCTAATATACATGGTATTGCAATTATATTTTGTAATAACATTGAACTTAGTGCAAAAATTATTCCTTTTGCTTTTTCCATTGTAGCAATTATTGCTGAAATAGAATATCCTATACATATTCCTTTATAACCTAAACAACCATATACTAATGGAATTCCTATTATAGTTGAGCCCGCAATCCAAATCATTATAGCAATTTTTAAATTTGATGATATCGATTTTATTAATAACTTTTTTTGGTCAATTTTATATTCTTTATTTTTTATTGAACTTGTAAATTCATTTATATATCCTGATATGCTTTTTTGATTTTCTGGGTTTGAACTATTTAATAACATAACTCCTATTATAATACCTATAAAAAAAACAAGTACTGATATTGCATATTCTTTTATGTTTTGATTTATATGCTCTTCTATTATTTTGAAGATTTTACTTTTTCTTTTTTTTGTCCTTCTTTTGTTTATCATTGTTCCTCCATTTTCAAAATCTTATATACTATAATTTTTATTCATAAGATTTAAAAATAGAACAATAGCGGGCTGTATAATATTTAATTATTGCATAATTATTTATCTTTTTGTGGCACAGTTACTTTTCCATATACTCCTCCGCCACCTGATTGTATATTTATGTTTCCTTCTCTAGCATTTACAATTACATTTGCCATTTTACTTCCTACAACACCTTCTATATCATCCTTTGACAATTTATGTAATATATTCATTTCTGTTTCAAAATTAGAAAGTAGTTTTTCTATTGTTTTTCCTCCAACTCCTGGTATAAATGTTAAAGGAATTTGATAAATATATGGTGGTCTATTTTCTGGACTTTTTGTATTTTTTTTGTCTTTTATTACTTCAATTCTATCATAAACTCCCATTGTAATATTTGTACCATTGCATTTATTACATCTTAATATTGGAGCTTCACCTTCTATTGGCATTCCGCAATCTTCGCAAAATGTTCTATGATATTTGCCAAGCTTAGGATCTAATCCATAATTGGCTACTATTTTTCTTCCATCTTCATTTTTAAATGCTTTTAGTAACTCTTTAAAACTTATATCTTTTACTAATATTTTGTTGTACTCTCTTGCTATTTTGGGTAGTGAATGTGCATCAGAATTAGTTATAAATGTTTTGTTTTCAAGCTCTGATATTGTATCTGCTAAAAATGTATCTGAACTTAAACCTAATTCTACAGCTGGAATTTTGTCATATTTTTCTTTAAATATTTTTTGTAATCTTTCTGTACAATTACCATAAAAACTTTTATGTGGTGTAAATGCATGTGCTGGAACTAATATTCCATTATATTTTTCTACAATATCGATTAATTCATATGCAGAAATATCCGCTCTTTGTGAACTTAAGGTTATATTACTAATATGAGTACTCATTTCTTTTGAAAATGCTTTTATATCTGATAATTTTGGAAAATAACATAAGTTATGTGCACTTCCTGTTTTTCCTTGTTCATTTTTTTCAGAAGTTTCTATTTCGCTTCCTAAAATTATACATACTTTATCTTTATATATAATTCCACCATCTTCTATTTCATATGCTTCTCCTGTTTTTAAAAAATTTTCTATGTCTTCTATTACATATGGTGATGCACAATCTATAATCCCAACTACACTAATACCTTTTCTTTCGGCACATTCTTTTGCTATATTAGCAAAATTTAGTGATCTTGCTGCTGTTATTTTTATTGGCTTTCCGTTTTCACTTCTTCCTATGTGTACATGTAAGTCTGCAAAAATTTCGTTCATTTTTTATTCCTTCTTTCTCATGTAGTTTATATTCTTTTCTCTTTTGATTTAAATTATTATCATATTTTTGGTATAATCTAAATTAGCTATTGAATCATTGTTACATGCCATTGTATATACATCTGTTGAAAAAATGTCTATATCTAATAATCTTTTATATGTTTTGTTATTATTTTGGTCTTTGAATTTTTTTACCGATGTTATTATTTGAGCTTTTGGATTTGCCTTACTTATTCTAGAAATAAGTTCTTTTCCTTTTTCATTAAATCCTAATACTCGTATATATGGTATATTTCTTTTACTCATTATAACATCTTTTTTAGTAATTCCTAATAATGCACATATTAAAATTCTTTGTATTCTGGTTTGAGTATATCTTTTTGTTTTTACAATGTTTATAAAATCTTTAATATTGTTAGAAAAATTTGCTGCGTTTTTTATACTGTGCTCTAACCCCTCATTAACATCTGGTAATTGTGCAATTTCTTCTATAGTCATTTTTCTTAAATTATATATTATTTGTTTTTCATACGCTGATAAATCTAATACTATATTTCCTAATTCACTTTCTTTACTTAGTATTTCGTATGTATCTTTTGGTACTACTTTTCTTATTTCGCTAAATTGTTTGTTTTTTAATAAATTTCTTATGGCAGTAGCACTGGCGAATTCATCTACAATTGTGTTTTCATTATAATATACCTTTTCTCTTTTTATTGGAATTGGCTGTATGGTTGATTTTATTTTCTTTAGTGATTTTAAATATTCTATTGCTAATATATTATTTGGTGAATTTATAATATTTGCATATCTTTTGTTATCGTCTAAATACAACATTAAAGCATTCTCTCTTGCTTTTGGAAAAGATATTCCTTTTTTTAGCTCTTTATTTAGTAGATCTTTATATTTTTTTGGCTCTTCAAATGCTATGTTTGAAATATTATTTAGTGCTGCAAAGTCGTCTGTTTCAGCTCCAAATGAAATTGCATCTACTATTTTTAAAGTATCTAATAATTTTATTGCTCCTAGAGAAAAACTTTCTGCACTAGCTACACTATATATTGTAGGAAGCTCAATTACTAGATCTATACCATTTTTTAAAGCCATTTCTGCTTTTTTCCATTTGTTTAATATAGATGTATTGCCTCTTTGTACGAAGTTTCCACTCATTACGCATATGCTGTATTGTGCACCTGATTGCTCTTTGGCTTTTTGTAAATGATACATGTGACCATTATGAAAAGGATTATATTCTGCAATAATGCCTAAAACTCTATTCATTTTCATTTTTGCATCCCCCTTTTCTTTTTTTATAATTTCATAAAATTTACTGCTCTAAAATAAAACTTTTTATAAAATGAGTAGTAAGTAATAAATGTTACAATTCACGGCTAAAAGTAAGCCGTTCCAAAGGGATTATATTATAAAAAATGGCCGTGAATTGTAACTAATAAATATTTATAGAATTATATTTTGTAAAAATGTATTGTTGTATTCAAAATTTACTGTTATAATATCATAAAATTTGCGATATAACAATACTTATTTGGAAAGGATTGGTAAAAAAATGGATGAAGTTACAATTTATACAGATGGCGCATGTTCTGGTAATCCTGGGCCTGGTGGATGGGGAACTATTCTTATATTTAAAGATATAAAAAAAGAAATTTCTGGTGGAAGTGCTAATACAACTAATAATATAATGGAAATTACTGCTGTTTTAGAAGGTTTAAAATTATTAAAGCGTCCTTGTAAAGTTAATGTTTACAGTGATAGTGCTTATGTTGTTAACTGTTTTAAGCAAGGTTGGATTTATAATTGGATGAAAAAAGGTTGGAAAACTGCTAATAATGAACCTGTAAAAAATAAAGAGCTTTGGCAGGAATTATATAATTTGACAAAAATTCATGATGTTACTTTTAATAAAGTTAAGGGGCATAGTGATAATGAATTGAATAATAGATGTGATGAACTTGCTCGAAATGCCATAAGTAATATAAATTTATAATCGATGGTCAAATTTAAGACCATCGATTATTTTTTTTATTAATTTTGGGATAGTGAATAGTGTAAAAGATAGTGTAACATAAAGCATATCAGTTAAAGGTAAATCTTATGCACTTTACTGAACAAAGTCTGTTTCATTTTTTAATCACCTATTCTTTCAATTGTACTTTTAGATTTAAATATTTGGGTGATTTTCTTAAAGATTCTTTTTAGTATATTTATTTTTTGGTTTGTATCTATAGGTTCTTCTTTTACTACTATTAATTCTGTACTTTGATTATAATTTTGTTTAATATCTTCTGTATTATTAGTTACTAAGTTTTTAGTGTCTGATTTTTTTGATTCTTCTACATTCTTGATTTCTTCTATGTATTTTGCTTTTTCTGTATTTTTTTCCTCTATGTATTTTATTTTTTCTATATTTCTTTCATCTATGTATTTTAATTCTTCAACATTTTTTACTTCTTCTATATTTTTTAGTTCTTCAACGTTTTTTGCTTCTTTTATATCTTTTATTTCATAAAGATTTTTTACTGATTCTATGTTTTTTGTTTCTTCAACATTTTTTAATGACTCTATATTTTTTATTTCTTCGATGATATTACTATTATTTGCTCTACTATCTTTTTCTGAAATGATTACATCCAAATTATTGGTTGCTTTTATTTGTGCTTCATTTTTCTTTAATACTTTATCTATTATTTTATCGGTTTCTGCAATATTAGTAGTTATTAGTTCTCTTATTTTTTCGTCGAAATTATCTTTTTTGCATTTATCTTGATTTTGCGTTGAAATTATATCATTTTTACAAGATTCATTTATATATGCATTTATTAATGAATACTTTTCAATAGTTGTTTTTGCTTCTGAATTTGAATTTTGGTTGTCAATATTTAAACTATTTGATTTTTCTGTATTTGAACTTTGATTTTCAAAATTTAAACTATTTGATTTTTCTATAAAATGATTTTTATTTTTTTCAAATCTTTCTTTAGTACAATCAAATTGTTTTAAAATTTTAATTGTATTTTTATCATAATTTGATTTATCTAAAATATTATTGAAATTTTTTAATATTGCAGTATCTATATTTTGTTTTATTATATATCGCTCTTCATTTGACATAGGAGTTTCTTCAAATGCATCATAAATCCAATTTAATAGCTTGTTTGTTTCGTTATCAATTGCAGTTTCTCTATTTAACATTTCTCCTAAATTATTATTGCATGCTTTTAATATTTGAATTTTACTTATTTCTGGTATTTGACTTAGTTCATTTAATATTTTTGAATATGTAGTTGATATATCAAATTCTCCTTTTTGAAAAAAGCTTTCTAAGTTTTGTTTTATTTTATCTATTCCGTTTTCTTTATTTTTTAAAATTGAAATTAGTGATGCCCTATCATAAGTGCATAATTTTTTTATTATATTATCTAATATATTATATATTAATATACATGTTTCTTTATCATTTATAAATCTTTCAATTTCTCTAAATGTTATTATTGTTGTATTTTCAAATATGTAAGCGAAGTTATTTATAAATATCTTTTTTATTTCTTCGTTTTTATCAAATAAATCTTTCCACATACTCATAGAAATACTTTTTACATTTTCTTCAACTATTTTACTATTTCCATTTTGGGCTAAACATGCTATTATTTCATTTACTAGTTTATAATTTGATGCACTACTTAGACATATGTATTGAAAATCTTGAGCAATATCTAGCTCTTTACTATTTAATATATTTTCGGCATATTCGTTTTTTTCTAATATATTTGATATATATTGAATTTTTTTCATATAATCATCAAAATTCATCTACAACTCCCCCATTTTTTTCCTTTGTGTATCTTTTTTTATTATTTTATATTATAACATTATTATTTTCAACATTTTTTTATTTTTTATTTGGAAGAATTTGCTATTGTTCCAGAACAAGCC
Organism: Clostridia bacterium; assembly: GCA_017937285.1. GTDB lineage: Bacteria > Bacillota > Clostridia > TANB77 > CAG-508 > CAG-492. The sequence goes on along the minus strand of JAGBDU010000020.1, from coordinate 17,446 downwards.
AAAGAGAAGAAAAAATATATACCACCAATGTCCCATCCGTGGAAATTAGTATCGTTTCTAGAACAAATGAAAAAAGTATACATCCATCATATTCATAATCAAACCAGTTATTTGTGATATAAATAAATTTTCCACACCAGCATTCTTTATAATTCTAAAATTCTTCATTTCGAATAAATCAAAAAAAGTCCCACAACATTTACTTCCTTTATCTATTAATATTTTTTTACTATAAAAGCATTTTTTTCAATTGGATAACCTTTTTTTATTAATAAACTAATTAAATTTTCCATTCCCTTTGTCAGTTCATTTCCTCTCTATAAATAATCAGTTATACAATCTACTATTTTCTTATGGGAAAAGAGAACCGTCCCTTTTTCCCATTTTCCCACTTGATTTTTTTTATAAATAGTGCTAAAATGTCACTATAATATTTGTTTAAGAGATAAGTATTAAATATATTTTATTTAGAGAGACTATGGTTGGTGAAAATAGTTTAAAATTATTTAAGAAATCTACTCTTTTATACATTTAACGAAAGTTAAACCGCTTTATGCTAGGTTATAAGCATTACTGAGTTATACTTATTAAAGTATTAATTAAGGTGGCACCGCGAAATATATCGTCCTTATGTTTATCATAAGGACGTTTTTGTTTTACTAAAATTTATGTATAAAAACTTTATCTCTTATTCTTATTAATAAAAAAAACTATTTTAGGGGGTATTATTTATGGAAGAAAATCAAGTTTGTATTGGAAAAGTTTATAGGCATTTTAAAGGTAATTATTATTTTGTAGAAAATGTTGCATTTGATAGCGAAACTCAAGAAAGAATGGTTGTTTACAAACCTATATATGATAGAGATGATAAAAAACAAATTTGGGTTCGTCCTGAAAAAATGTTCTTATCCGAAATATCAACAGATAGACCTGACAATATAACTGGTCAAAAATATAGATTCCAATTATGCGAGAATCTATCAAATAACTTTACTAAATAACTAAATAAAATAATATTTATATAAATTTTTTAAGGAGGAATTCAAATGATTGATATCAAATTTTTAAGAGAAAACCCTGATATTGTAAAAGAAAATATCAAGAAAAAATTTCAAAATCACAAATTACATTTAGTTGATGAAGTACTTGATTTAGATAGTAAAAAAAGAACTGCAACTTTAAAAGGAGATGAACTTCGTAGCAAACGTAATTCTTTAAGCTCTGAAATCGGAAATCTTATGAAAAATGGTCAAAAAGAAGAAGCAGAAAAGATAAAAGTTCAAGTTCAAGAAATCAACAATGAATTAGTAGAAAATGAAAAATTAGAAAACGAATATGCAGAAGAAATAAAATCTAGAATGATGAAAATTCCAAACATAATTCATGAATCTGTGCCTATTGGTGAAGATGATAGTAAAAATGTTGAAATCCAAAAATATGGTGAACCTGTAGTTCCAAAATACGAAATTCCATATCATGCAGATATAATGGAATCTTTATGTGGATTAGACTTAGATAGTTCTCGTAGAGTTGCTGGTAATGGATTTTACTATTTAGTTGGTGATATTGCCAGACTTCATTCTGCAATTTTATCTTATGCAAGAGATTTTATGATAAACAAAGGATTTACATACTGCATTCCACCTTACATGATTCGTAGTGATGTTGTAGATGGAGTAATGAGTTTTGAAGAAATGGACGCTATGATGTATAAAATTGAAGGTGAAGATTTATATTTAATTGGTACTTCAGAACATTCAATGATTGGTAAGTTTAAAGGTCAATTATTAAAGAAAACTGAAATGCCATATACAATGACTTCTTACTCTCCATGTTTTAGAAAAGAAAAAGGAGCTCATGGAATTGAAGAGCGTGGTGTTTATAGAATTCACCAATTTGAAAAACAAGAAATGATAGTTGTTTGTGAACCTGAAGATAGCTGGAATTGGTATGATAAAATGTGGTCATATACAGTTGAACTATTTAGAAGTATGGATATTCCTGTTCGTACACTTGAATGTTGCTCTGGAGATTTAGCAGATTTAAAAGCAAAAAGCTGTGATGTTGAAGCTTGGAGCCCAAGACAACAAAAATATTTTGAAGTTGGAAGTTGCTCTAATTTAACAGATGCACAAGCTCGTAGACTTGGAATTCGTATAAAAGGTGAAAAAGGAAACTATTATGCTCACACATTAAACAATACTGTAGTTGCCCCACCTCGTATGCTAATAGCTTTTTTAGAAAATAATTATAATGAAGATGGATCTGTAACAATTCCAGAAGTTCTTCGTCCATATATGGGTGGAATTGAAAAAATATCGCAAAAAAAATAAACGCACATTACAAAATTGCACAGTAAACGCACATTTTGAGGTTCCATATATTTTAGTAATCAAAATGTGCACTTTTCTACTATTTATATTTTGAGCATTAAAATCGTGCATTTTTTCTGTTATTAAGATTTTAAGCATTAAACTTGTGCAATTTTACTATTTTATTATTGAAAGGATGTGAATTTATGTTAATAAAAAATCCTAAATTCGAAATTTCAGCAGTTAGCCCAAAACAATATCCTTCTAATGGATTAGCAGAAGTTGTTTTAGTTGGTAAATCAAATGTTGGTAAATCTTCTTTTATAAACACTATGATTAACAGAAAAAAACTTGCTAGAACAAGTAGTGAGCCTGGCAAAACAAGACAAATTAATTTTTACAATATGGACGATAAATTTTATTTTGTTGATTTACCTGGATATGGCTATAGCAAAATGTCAAAAGTTGAACAAGCAAAAGTAAATGGATTTATTGATGAATACTTACATATTAGAAAAAACATTGCTTTAATTATTCTTCTAATTGATATCAGGCATGAACCTGGTAGCAATGACAAAATGATGTATGATTATATTATTAGATCTGGTTTACCATTTATTGTAATTACTAGCAAAGCTGATAAAATTGCTGTTACTAAAGTAGATTCTGCTGTTGATTCAATACAATCAATACTAAATCCAATAAAAGACTTTACATTTTTGCCTTTTTCTGCTGAAAGAAAAATTTATACTGATAAGGTTTGGGAAGTATTAGAAGAAACTTTGGAACTTGAATAACTTAATATCCGACACTTTTTTATACAGCCATTTTCATATATATACTAATTAAATCTAAATCAGTTGTTACTACTGATATCACCAAATCAATAAAATCTGAATCAGTTGTTACTACTGATATCATCAAATCAATAAAATCTGAATTTGGCGATGTTTTTTTTTAATACAATTTTTTATTGTTGTTGACATAATAAAGTAAATATCGTATTAACATAATTACTATTTTTTATGCTAATACGATATTAAAATTTATGCCATTTTTTATATATTTTTTCAATCACAGGACTTTATTCGTGAGTCTTGAAACTGTTGTGGCTCTAAGCATTTAGAAAAAGTGTCGTGTACTAAGGTAAGACTGTCCCAAATTCCCAAAAATGGGAAAAGAGAACCGTCCCATTTTCCCACTTTAGACAAAAAAATTTTTTGAATTAATTTTTTTATAAAATCAAATTTCTGTATTAGCTATTAAATCATCTTTTTAAGGTTTAGTCAATATTTTTTAGTGAATTTAGGTTTCGTAGTAGTAACAGCAAATTGAGGTTAAAAACCTCTTTTAGCTATGCTTGTTAAAATCTCTTACTAAACTGTAACAGTAACAGAGCGTTATAATATAATCCCTTTGGAACGGCTCACTTTTAGCTGTGAATTGTAATAGATTCAATGTCTGCCCGTTCCGTTTTGGCAAATATTTTTATTGCAAATTAAAGTATATCATACTATAATATATTATATAAGTATTTTGAGAGGAATTAATAATATGAAAAAAGATTTAACAAATTATCAAATTTTTAATAATATAATTTCTGAAATCATTAGCAATCCTACTGTACAAGAAATGAAAAATTATAGACAGCATTATGATTGTAGCTGTTATAACCACTGCTATTCTGTATCTTACTATTCTTTTTTGATTTGTAAAAAATTAAAACTCGACTATACATCTATAGCAAGAGCTGCTATGATTCATGATTTATTTTTATATGATTGGAGAATTAAACAACCGGATAGAAAAAGGTTTCATGCTTTTAGGCATCCATACATCGCATATGAAAAAGCATCTACCCTATTTTCGCTTAATAAAAAAGAAAAAGATATTATTATTAAACACATGTGGCCTGTTACTATAATTCCACCTAAATATTTAGAATCATATATAATAACATTTGTTGATAAATATTGTGCTTTGCAAGAATCTTATAATTATTATATTCGTAAGATTATTTCAAAAAAAATTTTAAGATATGCTTCAATGTTATTACTTATGCTATTTATACATATACCATAATTTAATTTTGCAATTTTATAATATAATCCCTTTAGAATGGCTCACTTTTATCTGTAAATTGTAACCAAAACTTTTTCTATTATAATATTTTATATAGGAAAAGTTTTTTATGATACCTTTTATTAATACATTAGGAAAATAATTTATTACTATACGTATCATATTTATTATTTTTATAAAATTGCACATAAAAAAAGAAGCAACCTAAGTTACTTCTTTTTTATATATTATTCTTCTGATGCAGCTTCTGTTTCTGGTTCAGATTGTACTGCTTCATACTCTTTAAATATAGCATCTTGTATTTTTTGTCTTGTTTCTTGATTGATTGGGTGAGCTATATCTTTATGTTCACCATTAGCTTTTTCTCTGCTAGGCATAGCAATAAATAATCCTTTTGGGCTATCAATAATTTTAATTCCATGAACAACAAATTCATTATCAAATGTTACTGATGCAACTGCCTTCATTTTACTTTCTGAATTTAATGTTTTATTCAAACGTACATTTGTTATTTGCATTTGAGCACCGCCTTCCAATGTTAAAAATTTTTTTGTACATATCTTTTATGTACAATTATATTATTCTCCAAAAAATTTTTTTTTCCTTCTTTTTTTTACATATTTTTTTATTTTTGATTTGTTACTATTTAATAGTTTTATCTGGTAGATTAATAGAAAAGGGATTATATTATAAAAAATTATATGAATTTTGTATTGAAAAATTCATATAATTTTTATATAATAGGCTTATCGAATTTTAAACAAAATGAATTTTAAAGGAGTGTGCATTACATTGGCTAACTTAAATCAATTAAGACTTTTTAGAAATATACATATGAGAGGTATCGGTGGTACAAGTATGAGCGGAATTGCAGAAATGCTTAAACACTGGGGCTTTCACGTTACTGGTTCAGATGATAATTCTTCTGAATTAACAGATAAATTAATATCTAGCGGTGTTCCTGTTACTATTGGGTGTGATTATGACAATTTATCAAAAGCTAGTTTAGTTGTATACACTGCTGCAATAAAACCAGATGATCCTGAACTTTTAAGAGCTCAAGAACTAAATATTCCAATAGTTGAAAGATCTGACTTTTTAGGCGAAATCACTAAAGCATTTGAAGATACTATTTGTGTTTCTGGTACTCATGGAAAAACAACTACTACATCTATGATATCTTTATGTTTTATTGAAGCTGGATTAGACCCAACTATTCAAGTTGGAGCTATATTAAAACAATTAAATGGAAATTCTCGAATTGGTAATAGTGATTATTTTATTTTAGAGGCTTGCGAATATGTAGAAAGCTTTTTAAGTTTTCACCCAAAAACAGAAATAGTATTAAATATAGATAATGATCATCTTGATTATTTTAAAAATCTTGATAATATAATACAGTCTTTTGAAAAATACGTAAAATTACTTCCTAATGATGGATTACTAGTAGTAAATAGTGATGATCCTAACTGTGCTACACTTTCTAAATGCACAGATGCAAAAGTGGTTTCGTTTGGTATTGATAGTAACAAAGCTAATTTTATTGCACGCAATATTACTTATAATTCAAATGGTTTTCCAACATTTGATGTTTATTATAATAACAATTTCTTTAAAACAATTAGCTTATCTGTTCCTGGAAAACACAATATATTAGATGCTTTAGCATGTATTGCAACATGCCATTCTTATGGTATAGATAAACAAACTATGGCCGAAGCTTTGAAAAAATTTACAGGTGCTCATAGACGTTACGAATTTATTGGTACATTCCACCAAAATATTAGTGTATTTGATGATTATGCTCATCACCCAACAGAAATACAAGCTATCGCAAATGCTACAAAACAAAAAAATCATAATAAGGCTTGGATAATATTTCAGCCACATACTTATAGTAGAACAAAAAATTTGTTGCATGATTTTGCAAAAGCTTTAGCACCTTTTGATAATATAATTATTACAGATATTTATGCTGCTCGTGAAAAAAACACTTATGATGTTAGTGCAAAAGATTTAGTTGAAGAGATAACTAAAATAGGAAGAAAAGCTATTTATATATCTGATTTTGCTGAAATTGCAGAATATATAAGATCTCATGCTATTAATAATGATATCGTTTTAACAGTTGGTGCTGGTACAGTTACAAATATCGGTCCAATGATTGTAGACCATGAAATCTACTAAACTTATATCTGATAGTAACTAATTTACTATTTCACTCAGTGTTATCTTACCTAAAAAAGACGGATTTTTTAATTAAAACCCGTCTTTTTTTATTTGTTTTAAATTATATACCAATGCATTTTTTATCATATTTGATGCTACAACACTTACATCATTCATTTAATTGTTTAAGTGCTAGTTTTTATTTTTCTCTTACATAATCTTCTATTGATAATTCTGGATATATAAATTCAATTCCATTTTCTACCAATCTTCCATTTGATATATGTGATTGACTAAAGTTTTTAGAACCTTTCAAAAAATATTTATAATTTAAATCTTTACTAATAGTTCCATTACCTATTATTACAGGATCATCCCATGTTGTATCTATTGCATACCAATTTCCCTTTAAATACACATAATTCCATGCATGATTTTCTCTATTACCTGTTTCTAAATCTATTCCTTCTCCAGATACTAATACACATGGTATTTCTAATTTATCCATTAATGACTTAAATAGCCTTGCATAACCTTCACATACTACTTTTTTGTCTTTTAATGCTCCGTATATATTTGAATTATTGTTAGATTCTTCTAAATTATATTCTAAATTTTCAACAATCCAATTATGAATTTTAACTATTTTATAATAATCATTTTTTTCTGTTACTGTACTTAAAATTTCATTTTCAGCATTTTTAACAAATTCTACTGCTTTTTCTACTTCTTCTGATGTATTGAATTCTTCTATCAAATAATTTGAATTTTTTCCTTTGCTTATATAAAATTCATAATTTATCTTATTGCCTCTTTTTATAGTTTTTGTAACTAAACACATTTTAGAGCCATCTATGTAAAATATATCTACATTATCATTTCTAAAAGCATCCCATGCATTTTGAAATGAATTCATTAATGCTGTTGACATATCTTGGCTATTAGATAATGTTGATAATTTTGATGATATTTTTATATAATCTTCGCCATTTTTTATTTTGTCTATATTATTTAGTATTTCTGCATAAATTATTTTTGAGGTATCATCTAGTTGATCATAAAAATATCTGTCTTGACTATCTGATATTTCATATATAGTATTATCTTCATCATCAGGTTCATAATGCTCTATAAGAGCTGATAACCCTTCATTGTTAGTTATGGTACTTATTGTATCTCCAATTTTGGATTTTACCATTATTACATATTTATTATTTTTGAAATAATCTACATTATAACATGCATATATGAATACAATTAAAGTAATTATTTTTATTATCTTTCCTAATTTAGATTTTTTTCTATATATCATATTTTTTCTCCTATAAAGATTAATATTTTAATAAACTTCGTCCACCCCTGTTGCAACTACAGTTACTATTACTTCGTCTTCTAGCTCTTCATTGATTACTGTTCCAAAAATTATATTTGCATCATCATCTACGATATCATTTATTATAGCAACACTGTTGTTTATTTCGCTTAAAGATAAATCTTTGCTTCCTTGTATATTAAATATTATTCCTTTTGCTCCATTTATATTAACAGAAGTTAATGGATTATCAATTGCTTTACGAGTTGCTATTGATAAAGCATTTTCTCCTGATGCGCTTCCTATTCCCATGTATGCTAAACCTTTTATTCCTATGATTGTTGCGATATCTGCAAAATCTATGTTTATTTCTCCAACAGTGTTTAATAAATTAGTTATTCCTACAATTCCTTGTTTTAGTATATTATCGGTTTGTTTAAAAGCTTCTATCATAGTCAAATTTTCTGATTTTAATTTTAATAATTTATCATTTTCTATAACTATAAGTGCATCTACATTTTGTTTTAATTTTTCTATTCCTGCTTCTGCATTTTTTAGTCTTGTTCTTCCTTCAAATTTAAATGGCTTTGTTACAATTCCAATTGTTAATATGCCCATATTTTTAGCCATCTCTGCTATTATCGGAAGTGCTCCTGTTCCTGTTCCTCCACCCATTCCAGCTGTCAAAAATAATAAGTCTGTATTTACTAATTTTGATTCAATTTCTTCTGCATTTTCTTTGGCAGAATTTTCTCCAACTTCCGGGTTAGCTCCAGCTCCAATACCTTTTGCTTCATTTTCTCCTATTTGTATAATGTTTTTTGCTTTAGAGTTGGCTGCTGATATTGCATTTGTATCTACTATTATAAAATCTACATTTTGAACTTCATCTTCTATCATTCTATTTACTGCATTACTGCCTCCTCCACCAGCTCCTAGTACCTTTATTTTTACAATAGTTTCTTTGGTGTTTAATTCGCTACCCATATATTTTTTTCTCCTCTCACATTTCTTTGCTTAGTTTATTATATATGTTAATACTTAATATTTCAACATTTATTAAAAAAATATCTCTTGAAAAAGTTGGAAAAATTTTCGGGGACGGAGATTTTCGGGGACGGAGATTTTTGGGGACGGAGAATTTCGGGGACGGAGATTTTTGGGGACGGAGAATTTCGGGGACGGAGATTTTCGGGGACGGAGAATTTTGGGGACGGAGAATTTTGGGGACGGAGAATTTTGGGGACGGAGAAAATTTTCTCCGTCCCCGTTTTTCTCCGTCCCCGTTTTTCTTTTATTTCAAGCTATTATAATATGCATTATATAATTTAGCATAATATCCGTCTATTTTTAGTAATTCATTGTGACTACCTTGCTCTATTATGCTTCCATGGTCTAATACTATTATTTTATCTACATTTACAATTGTTGACAATCTATGTGCAATAAATATTGATGTTTTTTCTGCTGATATTTTATCTACTGATTTTTGAATTAGCTCTTCAGTTGTTGTATCTATGTTTGCAGTAGCTTCATCTAGTATAAATATTGATGGATTTTGTGCAAAAATTCTTGCAAATGCTATTAACTGCTTTTGACCTGCAGAATACGAATTTCCTCGCTCTGGTGCAATTTCGTCTAATCCATTATTTAATGAATTTACAAAATCTGTAGCAGATGCTAGTTTTACCGCTTCTTCTATTCTTTCGTCTGAAATATCTGAATATAATTTTATATTGTCTTTTATAGATTTTGCAAATATAAATGGGTCTTGTAATATTGTTCCTATATTTCTTCGTAGTGATCTTAAGTTTATGTCATTTATATTTATTCCATCTAATAAGATTTCTCCTTTTTGTATTGTATAAAACCTATTAATTAGATTAGTTATTGTAGTTTTTCCAGATCCTGTTTTACCTACTAGTGCTATGCTTTCTCCGGGATTTATTGTAAAACTTACATCTTTTAAAATCCAATTTTCTTTTTCATATGCAAACCAAACATGTTTAAATTCAATTTTTCCTTTTACTTCTTTTAAAACAATTCCAGATTTATCATCTTCTAAATATTCATCATGCTCCAATATTTCATAAATTTTATCTATTGAACTCATAGAATCTTGCACAATTTCTACATTTTCTATAATTCTATCTATTGGATAAAATATCTTTTTAAAATAAGTTATGAATAAGTAAATTACTCCTACATCTAAATTTATTCCTAACCATTTATTTGAACAAAATATAACAACAATTGAAATTCCTATATTTTCTATTATTTCTATTATACCTGGTAATAAGCCATATAATAAGCCTAAATTTTTTGCAGAATCTCTATGGTTTTTAGTATATCTTTCGCATTCTTCTTGTTTTTCCTTTTGTCTATTGAATATTTTAATTAATTTTATTCCATAAATTGATTCAGCTAAAAAAGTATTTAATGCTGTCCTTGCTTCTTTTGATTTTTCATATATCTTTTTCATCATATTGGTTATAACTATTGTTACAATTAGTATTAATGGTATAATCAATATATTTAATGCTGATAATTTAAAACTTATATATATCATCATAATTATTAAACCTATAATAATTATCACATCTTTTGGAAGTGTTGTTATTACTTCACTAAATAAGCTATATACATCTTCTGTATCACTTGTTACTCTAACAAATAATTTTCCTGATGGTGTTTTATCATGAAAAGTTACATTTGATTTTTCTATATATCTATATAAATTATTTCGTAAATTATATACAACTTTTTCGCCCATATTGCTTGTTATTATTCTATTTATATAATCTACAATGTTTCCAATAATTACTAATATTATATATATAATTGCAATTGTAGTGATGCTTATATTTTCATATATGTATAACTTTTCTGGAAGATATTTGTCCATTACTCTTTCTAATAAAAATGGTTTTATTAATTCACATACATCTATAAATAATGCCATTAAAGTTACTAATATTATTGTTTTTTTATATGGTTTTATCATTTTTTTAAATTTACTTATTGTCGAGCTCTTCATTGTTACCTCCTTTCAAACTTTTAAACTGGTAATTTTATAAATATTTTTAATATTAGCCAAACGTTCTTACTATTAATCTAAGATTGTTGATTCTGCTTTGTGAGCTTGATTTTGAAAGAATTCATTATATTTTCCATTTTTGTTTATTAACGAATTATGTGTTCCTTGCTCCACTATTGTTCCTTGCTCTAAAACTATTATTTTATCACAATGCTTAATATCAGATATTCTATTTGATACTATTATGCATGTTTTGTCTTTAGTTAAATCCTTTATATTGTTTAATACATGTTGCTCTGTTCTATTATCAAGAGCTGAAAATGTATCATCAAAAATTACTATACTACTATTATTTAAAAACGCTCTAGATATAACTACTCTTTGTTTCTGTCCACCAGATAAATCTATTCCCTTTTCTCCAATTATTGTGTTAATACCTTCTTCCATATTAGAAATATCTTCATATATCATAGCTTTTTTTGTACTTTCTTCTATTTCATCATCTTTATAATTATCTTTAAATAAATTTATATTTTCTTTTAATGTTGTTGAAAATAAAAAATTATCTTGCGTTATATAGCATATATTATCTCTTATTTTCTTTGTAGGAATATCATTGATATCTGTATCATCTATAAAAATTTTTCCTCTTTCTACATCATACAATTTTAATAAAAGATTCATTAATGTTGTTTTTCCACTTCCTATTACTCCAATTATACCAAGTGATTCTCCCTTTTTTATGCTAATATTTACATTATCTAATACTGTTTCTATATATCCTGGATAATTGTATGTTAAATTTTTAATTTCAATTTTTCCTTCTAAAGACTTATAGTTTTTATTGTCAAACACTTCAATTTGCTCTTCTTCTAGACTAAACATTTTTTTTAGTCTTGCATACGAAACTTTTAATTTTCTAAATCTAGAAATTAGCCAAGGAATCCAAAATACTGGCATTTCTAGTATTGCTAAATATCCATTAAATGATATTAACTCTCCTATAGTTATTTCGCCTGAGATAACTAATTTAGAACCATATAATATTGTTAATGCATATGATAGTCCAAAACCAATATTCACACATATATCTAACATATTTTGATTTTTGGTTACATTAAGATTATTTCTTTTTACTAACGCATTTTTTATTTTGAATTCTTCTATTTGTTTTTCTTCTCCAACAAATGCCTTCATTGTTCTTATACTATCTGTGCTTTCTTGCACATATTCAGAAAGCTCTGTAAAACTTTTTTGTGCTGCTTTAAAACTTGTGATTACTCTATTCCTTATAATAATTATGATTGAAACTGTTATAAAAATTGGTATAAGTACAATTATAGTTAATTTTACGTTACAAGATTTTGACATCATTAATATAATTATAACAAAATTTGCAGTGATTCTTGTTCCATGTGATATAAATATTGATATTGTTCTTATTACTTTTTTTACATCACTTACGAAATATGACATTACTTCACCATTTTTTATTTCATTTAATTTTTCTATTTTTACTTTCATGAGTTTGGTAAACAATTTATCGGCTAAATCTTTTGTCATATTTATCTCAATTAAAAACTCTAGTTTTTTCCAAATAACTCTAGTTATAAGTATTACAAAACATGCACCTAATAATATACCTACATATTTTAATATTTCTATTTTATTTTCATCAGGATAATATAATAAATCTATTACCTTTCCCAAAACTTTTGATGGATATGCAACAAAATATACGCTTATTACAACAAAAATCACTTCAAAAAATATTTGCCACTTATATTTTTTTAGTAATTTTATTAGCTCATCTTTCATAAAATCCCTCCTCTTTTTACCTATCTACAACAAAATATATATTAGAGCACAAAAAAGCAGACTAATAAAAATCTGCTTTTTTATAATATATATTTACGCATAATTTTTATTTGTACCCCAAACAGGCTAAAACAAATAAAAATTATACTTGTTATAACCTAATTATTTAATTTTTTTCACCATTTTTCTAAACATTGTCATTTTTTAATCACTTCTTTCTTTATAAATTCTAGTCTATATATTAACAAAGTTAACATTTTTTGTCAATAAAAATTTAAATTTTTTTGGGGACGGAGATTTTTGGGGACGGAGATTTTTGAGGACGGAGATTTTTGAGGACGGAGATTTTTGAGGACGGAGATTTTTGAGGACGGAGATTTCGGGGACGGAGATTTCTCCGTCCCCGAAATTCTCCGTCCCCTTTATTTTAAATATTTTATTACAGAAAGTATAAAATCTACAAGTGTTCCTGTCAAAACTACATATATTATAATATTCTGTGTTTTTTCACTAATTCTTGAGGATATTTTTTTTACTTTCCTTTCTATAAATGGATGTATATCTTTCATAAATAGAATAGATAAAAATCCCCAAAATATAGATGCTGCTAAGCATATTCTTCCTTGGATATTATATGGCTCTTTGGAATAATCCCACCATCTTATTCCAAAAAATACTTCTAATATTAATGATGTTAAATACTCAAGCACAGAGCACCATAATGTTGCAATTGCAAACTTTTTAATTATTCCGCCTTTCCCCTTTATTCTTTCTGAAAGTACTACTAGTACTAATGCTGCAAATCCATACATTGGGCATATTGGTTCAAATAAAAAGCCTCTATTTTCTAATATTCCATCACTTACTAGAACTATTGATACATCAATTATCCATCCTAAAAAAGCATAAATATAAAAAAATACTATATATTTTTGAATTGTTTTCACAATATTTTTTTTCATATATTTTTCCCCCCTCTTTTCTGCTTTTTTATCAAATGAACTTTACTATTTTTCGCTTTTTCTTCTGCTTTTTGAAACTAAATTATTGGCAAATATAAATATTGTTGAAAAAGCCAATACAACTATCATATAAATACATATATTTTTTATTATTTCTGTAGTAAAATTAGTTGTAGCTGCTATAGTATTATTATTTGATATAAACCAATATGATGGTAAAACTCTTGCTAATTTTAAAACAAAATCTGGTAAATATTCTTGTGGTACAAAAGAGCCACATATAAAACTTGATCCCAATGCTATAACATTAACTACTCCATTTATAGCATCTTTATTTTTTACTATATTTCCAATAAACGTTCCTATTGTCATTGCAGTTATACAGAATATGAGTGAGTTTATTATAAACCACATTCCATTTGTAGTAAACATTATATCTGAATATAATACTATACTTATTGCAACATATAATATCCAGATTCCAAATGCTAAAGTTGCATTCCCTAGTAATATTTGAAAATTTATTTTTTTATATGATGTTCTACTTATAAGATTTCTTCTTTTTATTTTAAGCTCATTAAATTCTCTAATTACTATACTTGCAATATAAATGCATAATACTAAGAAACCATAATTTGCAAAATTATAATAAAATCTCACTTTACCGAGCATTCCTGTATCTAACTTATTTTCTACTTTTACTTCAACTACATTTTTTAAATCTTCATTAATTTTGTTTATAATTTCATCTTCTGTCATTCCTGCAATATTATATGCTTTTGCTATGTTTAGATATTTTTCTAATAACATTTGTGAAAAGGTTGAATAACTTGCTGTTGATTTTTTCATTTCTATTTGTGGATTCTCTCCATTTAAAAATTTTTGAGTATATCCTTGAGGAATTATCATTATTAAATCTGTTTCACCATAGAATAATGCATCTGCTAATTTTTCTTCATTATTTTCAATTTCTAAAATTTTTGCATTTTCTGCTATATAACTTTTAAAATTTTGTAAAAATTTTGTATCTTCATCATTATTTATAATTGTTATGGTTGGCTTTTCTGCTACATAACTTGTAACATTATCAGTAGATGTACTTGTAGTAAAAATAGCAAAAAATAGAGTTATTCCTAAGTAAATTAGTATCATTGGATATTGTTTTTTTATTATTTTTAAATATGTATTAAATACTGTCATATTTTTTCCTCCTTATAAAAATATAAGAAATAATTATCATGACTGTAGAAAATAAAGCCAATCCTATCATATTACTGTAAAATCTATTCATTGTATTGTAATAATATAATGAATAAAATCCATCTGTTATCATATTTACTGGATTTATTTTTGCTAATATTGGTGCATTTTTTTGTATTATATATTTCATATATACTCCCATCATTCCTGACAAGAATGAACATAACATTGTTATTGCTAGTAATATTCCTGTTTTTATTCCATCTGATTTTTTGCTTGATACTCCTACTAATAACCCTAAAGATGTTCCAGCTAAGCAACCAAATAGTGATAATAAACATACATATCCTAAATTACCACCAAAACTTACTCCTAATATAAAATACAAATACGCTATTAGTATTGAAGTTTCTATAAATTGTATTGTTAGTGCTACTAATAAAGAAATTAATAATACTTTTAATTTATGTACAGGTGCGATACTTATTCTTGCACCTTTTGCGCTTAAATTTGCTTCTGTTTCATTTACAACTATTAATGCTAGAAAACCTCCATATAAACATGCCATTCCTATTAGAGTATAAAATTCAATTTCCATCATATTCATGTTTTTACTTGATGAATCATCAAAATATTTATTTTCTGATAAGAATATTTCTTTTACTACATTCACGATTGATTCTGGGTTATATTCATAAATATTTTTTGATACACTTTCTAATTGATATACTTGATCAATTACATATTTTATTATAGTTTGATTTATTCCATTTTCTTTTACAATTACAGAAGTATTTTCACCAGATATGATATATCCATCTATTTTTCCTTCATCTAATAAGACTTTTGCTTTTAATTCATCAACATATTGTATATTAAAAATTTTATTTTCACTATCTTCAGAAAGAGATTTTAATACATTTTTTAATATTTGATTATTTTCAAACTGCTCGTTTTGTATAACAGCTATATCTATTGCTTTTAATTTACTGTCATTTTCTATGTCAGAAAATGCAAAATAAAATAATGTTGCAAGTACTATTGGAAAAATCATTGTCCAAAATATCATACTTTTATTTCTGATTAAAATTTTAAATCTATTTTTAAATATATGACAAAACATTAATCTCTTAACCCCTTTCCTGTTAGCTCTAGGAACACATCATTAAGACTTGGTAATTCTGAAAAAATTTTGCTATATTTAACATTATTTGATTTTAAGAAGTCGACTAAATTGCTTAAATTATCTTCTCCTTTTTTATATATTACATATAAAGTTTCATTTTCATTTGTAGCACTAATTACATTTTTCAATTTTGAAACTTTATCTACTAATTCTTGTGTTAAATTTTCTATTGTTATTGTTATTTTTTCTCCTGTTGATATCAAATTTTTTAGCTCTTCTTTTGTTCCAGATGCTATAACATGTCCACTATCTATTATTACTATTTTTTTGCATATTTGTTCAACTTCTTCCATGTAATGAGTTGTATAAATTATTGTAGCTCCATTTTCATTTAATTTTTTTATTCCATCTAATATATTATTTCTGCTTTGTGGATCTACTGCAACAGTTGGCTCATCAAGTATGATTAGCTCTGGCTTATGAGCTACTCCACAGGCTATGTTTAATCTTCTTAATAATCCACCACTTAGTTGCTTTGGATAAAATTTTTTGAATTCCTCTAATCCAACTAATTTTATGGCATCTTCTACATATTGTTTTCTTTGTGTTTTATCAAAAATATATAAACCACAAAAATAATTTATGTTTTCGTATACTGTAAGTTCGGCAAACACCGCTACATCTTGGAAAACTACTCCTATTTTAGATTTTATATCATAACTTTCTGGTGTCATTTCTTTTCCAAATATTTTAATACTCCCTGAGTCATAATTTAGTAATGATAATAAACAATTAATTGTTGTTGATTTTCCACTTCCATTTGGACCTAATAACCCAAATATTTCGCCTTTTTTTACCCTTAAAGATAAGTTATCTAATGCTTTATATTTTCCATCATATGTTTTATTTAATTCTTTTATTTCTACAATATTTTCCATTTTTTTCAAATCCCTTCTTATAAGATTTATTTTATCTATTGTTTTATATTTTCACTTTCTTTTAAATATCCAAATATAATTACATTTTTTTCATCTTCTGTAAGTTTTCTTCCTAAATATTTCATTTGAGATTGCATTTCTTGTACTGCTTTTTCTAATGCAACATCTAATCTTTTGGTTGAAAAATAATCTTGATCTTTTTTTACTTTTTTGGCATAGTGTTCTTTTTTCACTGCATACACATATAAAGCTATTGCAATTCCTAATATTATCCCTAACACCATGAACATATATTTTTCCATTTTTATTCCTCCTATTGTTTTGCATATTGTATCATATTTATTTTATTTCGTATAGTAGGGACGAAAATTTTTTGGGGACGGAGATTTTCGGGGACGGAGATTTTCGGGGGACGGAGATTTTCGGGGACGGAGATTTTCGGGGACGGAGATTTTCGGGGACGGAGATTTTCGGGGACGGAGATTTTCGG
>JAGBDU010000070.1 GCA_017937285.1 Clostridia bacterium | reverse complement strand
TTTCTATTGTAGAGGAGTTCAAAGGAATATAAATATAAAAAATTATTTAGTGTGAATGGTGACTGGAATAGCAATAGAACTTCTTAGGTATACAGGATATGGAGGAACCCTTGTGTGACCATGGGAGTGCCATGACTGTATGCTTAGAAGTTCTTTGCTATGTAAGGAATCCTTCATCACTAAATAATTTTTTATATTTATATTACTTTGAACGGCTTATTGTAAGGCACCTGAACTGTAACTTTTTTAGAGTAGTGGAAAATGGACTATATTATTTTCCCTCCACCTAAAACGATATCACCTACATAAAATACCGCAGATTGACCTGGTGTAATTGCTCTTTGTGGCTCTTCAAATGTTACTTTAATGTTTATGCCATCTTGGATTATTTTTGCTTTTGCAACTTTTGATGAGTATCTTGTTTTTACTTCAACTTCCATTTCATCTTTTATTTCATCTACTAATAATAGATTTATATCTGTTACTATAACTTCTTTTTTATATAGTTCCGCTTCTTCGCCTACTATTACTTCATTTTTTTCTTTATTAAATCCTAATACAAATAATGGCACATGATATGATATTCCAAGACCTTTCCTCTGTCCTATTGTGTAATTATATAATCCTGTATGTTTTCCTAATATTTCACCTTTAGAATTAACTATATTACCTTCTTTAGGTTTTATATCAGAATTTGTTTCTAAAAATTTTTTGTAATTTCCATCTGGAACAAAGCAGATATCTTCACTATCTGGTTTATTTGCAACTTTTAAATTACTTTTTCTTGCTATTGCTCTTATTTCATCTTTACTTTCAAAATCTGATAATGGAAATAATACATGTTCTATTAAAGCTTTTGGTATATTCCATAATACATAACTTTGATCTTTTTTTCCTGCCTTTGATTTTTTAAGAACCCATCTACCATATTTTTCACTATATTCTGTTTTTGCATAATGTCCTGTAGCAATATAATTGCAACTTAGCTCCTTTGCTTTTTCATACATAATTCCAAATTTCATATATTTATTACATTCTATACATGGATTCGGAGTTTTACAATTTGCATAACAATTTATAAAATCATCTATTACATATTTTTTAAATTCGTTTTTATAGTCAAATGTAAAATGAGGTATTCCAATAGAATTACATACATTTTTTGCATCTATATATGTATTTACATTGCAACAGCTACTACCTACAAATAGCTCTAATGTTGTTCCTATTACCTCATATCCTTCATTTTTTAAAAGTAATGCTGATACTGAGCTATCAACTCCACCACTCATACCTAGTAGAACTTTTTTATTTTCCATATATTCCTCCCATTATTAAAATAAATTTATTACACTCCTTTTCCACCATTTTCGTTTTTATTTAACATATCCTCAATAGTATGCCAAGCTAAAAGTGCACATTTTACTCTTGCTGGCATATTTGAAACATTTCTAAAGGCAATAGCATCTTCTAATTTTTTTAGCTCTTCTTCATCTGTTGTTTCTCTTTTTATCATTTCTATAAATGTTTTTATAATTTCTTTTGCTTCTTCTATTGTTTTTCCTTTTAAAGTATCTATCATAATAGATGTTGAAGCTTGAGAAATTGCGCATCCATGTCCTGAAAATGCCATATCTTCTATTATATTTCCATTTAGTTTCAGCTCTAAAGTGATTTCGTCTCCACAATTTGGATTATGACCTATTTCACAGTAATCTGCCTTTTCTAATTTTCTTTTATTGTATGAATTCATGCTGTGTTCCATTATTAATTCATTATATACATCGTTTAAATCTTCCATTAATAAAATTTCCTTTCAATTTATTGTTACTAGCTAATAATTTTAATAAAATCATTAAATAATAGTTACAGTTCAGTAAACATATAGGGTAGTGTAAAAGGAATTATTCTTTGCACTGAACTTTAACAAATAATAACAATTTTATTATAAAATGCTTTTTTGAATAATTGACAAATCAAAAACATATGTTATAATAAAGATATAGGAAATGAAATTCACACAGAAATGTGTGTTGCCTTTATATATGATGAACAACACCACATTGCTGGTCAGAGCAAAATGTGGTGTTTTTTATTTTTCCTTATTTGATAATATTACTAATACTATACTTAATAAGGTCATGTTTATAATTATTGATATGTATAATAAAATTAAAGTTAATATAATACTCATAAACATCACCTCCAATCCTCGAGATAAACTCGATGAATTAAAGGCAACACACACATATGCTTTTTCATTTCCTATGTTCTTTAGTATACTATATTTTTATCCAAAATACAATAATTCGACTATTATTTTTACGAAAATTTATTCGCTATTTTACGACATATTTTTTATTTGCCACTTTATTTCACAATATATTTTTTATTTGCCTTTTTATTTCACAATATATTTTTTAAACATCTCGTATGCTTTATTTAAAGCTGAAACCAATCTATCTACGTCTTCCTTTGTATTATAAAAATAAAAACTTGCTCTACATGTAGAATCTATTCCAAAATATCTCATAAGTGGTTGTGCACAATGGTTTCCTGAACGAACACATACTCCTTCTGAATCAAGAATACTTGCTACATCGTGTGGATGAACTCCATTTATATTAAATGAAATTACTCCTGAATGATTTTCTTTATTTGGTGTTAGATATAAAGTTAAATAATCTAATTTTGATAGTTCTTGTCTTGCATATGAAATTACTTCGTTTTCTATTTCTTGAATAGTATCATATCCAATTTTTTCAATATAGTCTATTGCTGCTCCTAACCCGATTACACCTTCTACATTTTGAGTTCCAGCTTCAAATTTATTTGGTAGTGGTGCAAATGTTGTTTCCTGTTCATAAACATATTCTATCATATCTCCACCCATTATAAAAGGTGTCATATTTTTTAATAACTCCTTTTTACCGTATAGTACACCAATTCCAAGTGGTGCTAGCATTTTGTGTCCTGAAAATACTAAAAAATCTGCATCTAAATCTTGAACATCGATTCTCATGTGCGGGATACTTTGTGAGGCATCCACTATTACTATTGCTCCTTTTTTATGTGCATATTTAATTATTTTTTTTACATTATTTATCGTACCTAAAACATTAGAAACATGCGTAATCCCAACGATTTTTGTTTTATCTGTAATTTTTGATTCGATTTCATCATCAGAAATTTCAAATTCATCATTTAAATACATATAATTTAATTTACTACCTGTTACCTTTGAAACTTTTTGCCATGGTACTAAATTAGAATGATGCTCCATTATTGATATAACTATTTCATCATCTTTTTTTAAATTTTCCATACCATATGAATATGCTATTAGGTTTAGGCTTTCTGTTGCATTTTTTGAAAATATTACTTCTTCTCTATGCTTAGCATTTATAAATTGTGCGATTTTAGTTCTTGTATCTTCATATTTTTGTGTTGCCTCAATGCTTAATGAATATGCACCTCTGTGTGGATTTGCATTGTAATTTTTATAAAATTCATCTACCGCTTCTATTACTTGAATTGGTTTTTGTGTTGTAGCACCACTATCTAAATATGAAATTCGTTTATTATTAAAAATCGGAAAATCCTTTCTTATTTCTTCTATAACCATATTTCTTCCCTTTCTCATAAATTTTATATTATAACCAAAATATACAATAAAAATACTACCCGTAATTTATGTATACCATTTACCTTCATAGAGTAGGATATGTGAATATATATATTAAAATTACGTGACGCGCAGTTTGGGAGTATTTAAACAACCTATATGTCAATCAGTACAAAATACTCAACTTTTGCACAAACTTCATCGCGAAAAGACGACCAGTAAGGAACGTAATTTTAATATATATATTCACATATCCGGCTAATTTTAAATCACTAATCTAATCGATTATCAATTTCATCCAATATCTCATCCTTAAGCTCTTCATCCTTGATATTTTCTAATATTTTATTAAACTTAGCCCTAACCATAAGCTTCATAGCTTCTTTTAACTCAAACCCTCTACTCATTATATAAAATAGCTCTTTTTCTCCAATTTTTCCTGCAGAGTTACTATGATTTCCTTCAACTTCTTCTTCAGAACATAATAGCATTGGTAACGCCAAAGATCTTGCTGTATCAGATAAAAGCATACAAGCTTCGTTTTCATTTCCAGTTGCTCTTTTACAACCCTTTTTAAAATCTATAGTACCTTTGAAATGCTTTTTAGCAACATCTTTTAATGCTCCTTGCACTTCTATATCTATATTAGATTTTTGACCTCTTAATTCACCTATATAATTCAAATCAAATACTTGATTATCTTTTCCCAAATATATAGTATCTAATCTATTGTTTGAAGAATCCCCTAATAAATTTGAGTAGTAATTTGTTATACTGTTTTTTCCTCCAAAATCTACTATTGTGTATTTTGCATTAGCTGATTCTTCAAATTCATTTTGTATACTCATAAAATTATTTGATGACTCATTCATTAGATTAACTATAATAACATTAATATCAGAATTTTTCTTTGCGATTAATCTTATTACTGCATTATGGTAAGCTTCTATATTGCTGTTTGACTTATACGTTAAAGTCAAAGTTGCTTTTGAATTTTCATTTGCAATAATCTCAATATCTTCTACTAGCTCTAAATTTAATTCATCAAATTTAAAATCAATATTTATGCTTTCATTTGTTTTACTATCTATTGTAATTTTAATTTTTTTATTTGATTTTTCTAAAACTTGGTTTGTAAAGAAATCTCCTAATCCATATACTAGATTAAATCTATTTGGATTAGATTCAATAGTTATTTTAGAGCTATTATTTATTATACTAACATTATCAAAACTTTTTATATATTCTGGTACATTTATATTATTTAATTTTATATTATTTATATTAAAGTTTCTTGAAGTCCTTACTGGTGTTTCATTTAATTTAATTTTTTCCATATTATTTTTCCTTTCCTTGCCAAATGCTAAGAGTTGAGCCAAAAATATTCAAACAATTGCCAATATACAATCATCCATACAAACAGGGACACGTCTAAAAGCATAATAAATTTTAAGTGCCACCAAATTTATCAAATTTTTTCGAATGTTTATGATGAATTTTAGACTCGTCCCCAAATTTATCCAAATTTATGATGAGTTTTAAACACGTCTCCAAATTTCCACATATTTACATCAAATTTCGCCTTTAGCCTATTGCTCCTTCTAGTTCTAAGTTAATCAAATTATTC
Source organism: Clostridia bacterium (assembly GCA_017937285.1). GTDB lineage: Bacteria > Bacillota > Clostridia > TANB77 > CAG-508 > CAG-492. The sequence goes on along the minus strand of JAGBDU010000070.1, from coordinate 8,411 downwards.
ATTTCAACCGCATATTCTACTGGTAGCTCTTTTGAAATTGGATATGCAAATCCTCTTACTATCATTGCTTTTGCATCTTCTTCTGATAGACCTCTGCTCATTAGATAGAATATTGTTTTATCACTTATTTTGCCGATTTTAGCTTCATGAGAAAATTCAACTTCGTCTGTTCTTATATCATTTGTTGGTATTGTATCTGATATTGATATATCATCTAACATTAATGATTCACATGATACAGATGATTTTGAATTTTTTGCATTTTCTGATATTTTTACTAATGATCTGTATGTGCACTTTCCACCGTTTTTTGAGATTGATTTTGCATTTACCACACTTGATGTATTTGGCGCGTTGTGAACTACTTTAAATCCATTATCTAGGTTTTGTCCTTTTCCTGCAAATGAAATTCCTGTATATTCTGTTTTTGCACCTTCTCCATTTAATATACTCATTGGATATAACATTGATATCTTTGAGCCAAAAGATCCTGTTACCCAGTCAACTTGTGCATTTTTTCCGACTATGGCTTTTTTAGTATTTAAATTAAGCATATTTTTTGACCAATTTTCTATTGTCGAATATCTTAGATATGCGTTATCTTTTACATATAATTCAACACATCCTGCATGTAAATTTACTTTGTTGTACTTTGGAGCACTACATCCTTCTATAAAATGCAAACTTGCACCTTCATCAACTATTATTAATGTATGCTCAAATTGTCCTGATTCTGGTGAATTTAGTCTAAAATAAGATTGAAGTGGTATATCCACTTTTACCCCTTTCGGAACATATACAAATGATCCTCCTGACCAAACTGCTCCGTGAAGTGCTACAAATTTGTGATCATTTACTGGTACACATTTCATAAAATGGTCTTTTACTAAATCTGGATATTCTCTTACTGCTGTTTCCATATCTGTGTAGATTACACCTTGTTTTATAAGATCTTCTTTCATACTATGATATACAACTTCTGAATCATATTGAGCTCCTACACCTGCTAGAGATGTTTTTTCCGCTTCAGGAATACCCAATTTATCAAATGTATTTTTTATATCTTCTGGAACATCTTCCCAAGAGCTACTTAATCCTGTTTTTGGTCTTACATATGTTGCAATTTCATCCATATTCAGCTCTGAAATATCTGGTCCCCATGTTGGAAGCTCTAGTTCATTATATACTTCTAGAGCTTTGAATCTGAATTCTTTCATCCAGTCTGGATCATTTTTTTGTTTTGATATTTCTTCTATTATTTCTTTAGTTAGACCTTTTTTTATTTTGTAGCTATATTCGTCTTTGTTTTTTATATCATATACATTTCTATTTATTTCGTCTAAATTTGTTTTTGCCATTTTTATTTTCCTTTCTTCATTTTACGAATTACGAAAAAATCGGTAATTTCCTTTTTCCTATTTGTTAGTTATAATAATATTTGCCTTACATTACATATTGACAAGTTTACAGTAGTTTTATATAATTTCTCATAAATTATGTTGAAAGGAGGAAACATAGTGATGATTACTATCATCATTATCCTAGCAATTTCACTCATTATCTTAGCAATTTCACTTATTATCTCTATATTATATGGAATCAAAGAGCATAAAAAAGTGGAAAAACTAGAACGTGAGCTTAATCGAACTAGGATTCTCTCATTTCATTTAGATTAGCATTCCTTCAACAAGAGATTTTCACAGTAAAATATGAAAATCTCTTATATTTTATATTTACTGTAACCATTTTCTTCTATTTCTTTTGCTAATTCTTGACTTCCTGTTTTTACTATTTTCCCATTTACAAGGACATGTACATAATCAACTTTCAAACTATGTAAAATTTTTGTATTATGTGTAATTATTAAAACTGCATTATTCTCATTTTTAAACATTTCTATTCCCTTTGATACTGTTTTTATAGCATCAACATCTAATCCAGAATCGGTTTCATCTAAAATAGCAAGCTTTGGATTTAACACAAGCATTTGTAAAATTTCGTTTTTCTTTTTTTCTCCACCAGAAAATCCAACATTTAAGCTTCTTTCCATATTCTTTGGATTCATATTTAGCTCTTCCATATATTTTTTTAATTCATCTTTGAATTCAAATATTTTAACTGGTTTTCCTGTTACTTTATTTTTTGCATATTTTAAGAAATTAGTTACAGAAACTCCTGGTATTTCTTCTGGTAATTGAAATGACATAAATATTCCTTTTCTTGCTATTTCATCTGTTTTTAGATTTGTTATATCTTCTCCATCAAATGATATTGTTCCTTTTTGTTTTATGTATATTGGATTATTTAATATTGCATTTGCTGTTGTTGTTTTTCCTGAGCCATTTGGACCCATTATTACATGTATTTCTCCTTTATTTATGTTTAAATTTATTCCTTTTAATATTTCTTTTTCTTCTGCATTTACATATAAATCTTTGATTTCTAATAATTTGTTACTCATAATAAATTCATTCCTTTCTCGCTTTACTCAAATGCATACATAGTTATGAAAAAATAGTTTTAAGTCTTTTCTTAGATTGTATTTTGTCAACTTAAATTAAAATGTGTAGAGAGTTATGAAAAATTTTAATATTTTTAAAACTAAATTCTCAGTCTTTTCTAATTCTCCTTAAACAACATCTACATCGTTCTTTATTGATGTCATAGTCACAATCTAAACTATTTAACCCCAAAACTTTGTGAACATATTTAGCTAACTTATTTATAGTTTCATCTGTTAAAGCAGATTTAACTCTTTCCGCCTCGCTTTTTGCTTGTTCATCTTCTAAATTAAGAACTTCTTTAAAAAATACATAAACTATATCATATGCCTCCAATATCTTTTTAGCCAAATTTTCGCCAGATTCTGTTAGCTCTATTGTTCCATATGATTCATAATTAAGTAATTTATTATCTTTTAAATTATAAATTGCTTTATTTACACTTGCTTTTGTACAATTCATTTTTTCAGCAATATCTGTTACTCGTATATTGCCATTTTGAATTTTTAATACATACATTGTTTTCAAATATTCTTCCAACGATTTTGATATCATATTTTATCTCCTTTTTGTTAACTATGGTTAACATTATAGTACGATGCGATTTGTTTGTCAAGGTTAAATTGGTTATTGGGGACGAAGAATTTCTCCGTCCCCAATTTCTCCGTCCCCGAATTTCTCCGTCCCCAATTTCTCCGTCCCCGAATTTCTCCGTCCCCAATTTCTCCGTCCCCAATTTCTCCGTCCCCATTTGCTAATTTATATTAATGATGATATAATCAAAGAAATTTTACAAAGGAGGTTTTTTTATGACACCACATATAAATGCTAAAGAAGAGGATATTGCTAAAATTGTTTTGGCACCAGGAGATCCTTTAAGAGCTAAATACATTGCTGAAAACTTTTTGGAAGACTACAAATTAGTAAACACAGTTAGAAACATTTTAGCTTACACAGGAACTTACAAAGGAAAAGAAGTTACTGTTTTTTCAACTGGAATGGGTATGCCTAGTATGGGAATTTATTGTTATGAACTTTACAAATTTTACAATGTTGAAACTATTATAAGAATTGGATCTTGCGGGGCTTATACTGAAAATTTAAATATTTTTGACACAATTTTAGTTAACTCATCTTACACAGAAGGAAATTTTGCCAAGGCTTTAAATAATAAAGATTGTCATTTAATTGATGCTAGTGAAAATATAAATAATATTATAAAAAATTCTGCTAATAAAAATCATATAAAATTAGTCGAAGGAAATGTTTTGTGTAGTGAATGTTTTGATTATTATATTGAAGATATAAATGTTTTATTAAATAGACTACCTAAAGAATTTAATATTACAGCTGCTGAAATGGAGTCTTTTGCTTTATTTTATACAGCAAAATATTTGAATAAAAAAGCTGCTTGTCTTTTAACAGTAGTAGATTCTCATTATAAAAAGCAAGAAATTTCTGCTGAGGAAAGAGAAAAATCTTTGAATGATATGATTTTAGTTGCTTTAGAGAGTTGTTTATCAATTAAATAAGAAATTGTGGGAAAATGGAAAAAAGGAAAAGGGAACGGTTCTCTTTTCCCATTTCCCTTTTCCCTTTTTCTTTTTTAAAAATTATTTCAAAGCTTCACTACATCTATGACAAATGCTTGGATTGTCTTTGTCTTCTCCTACTGTGGTTGAGTACATCCAGCATCTTTCACATTTTTCGCCTTCTGCTACTTCTACTTTAATTTCTGATGCTCCTTCTTTTATTTCTAATCCTGAAATTATAAATACTGTCATTAATAATTCTTTGTTATCATTTAAAAATTTAAGCTCTTCTCCTTCTGCTGATATTACTACTTTTGCATTTAGTGAATGTCCTATTATTTTTTCTGCTCTTGCTTCTTCTAGTTTTTTTGCTACCGCTTCTTTTAATTTTATTATTTTATTCCATTTTTCTTCTAATTCTTTGTTTTCGTATTTTGGATTTACTTCTGGATAGTTTGTAAGCATTACACTTTCTGCATTTTCATTTGCTCTGTGTGGCATAAACTTCCATATTTCTTCTGCTGTGAAACATGTCATTGGAGCTAATATTTTTACTAGTGCATTTAGTATTTCATACATTGCTGTTTGAGCTGATCTTCTTTCTACAGAATTTGGTTTTGCTGTATATAGTCTGTCTTTTATTATGTCTAAATAGAAATTACTCATGTCTATTACACAGAATGTATTTATTGCTTGATATGCTTTTTTGAAATCATATGAATCATATGCTTTTGTGCATTCGTCTATTAATTTGTTTAATTTTGTTAATGCCCATTTATCTATTTCTTCTAGATTTTCATATGGTACTGGATTGTTCACATCAAAATCGTTTGTATTTCCTAATATATATCTTGCTGTATTACGTATTTTTCTGTATACTTCAGCAACTTGTTTTATAATTCCATCTGAGATACTTACATCTGATGTATAGTCTGATGATAATGCCCATAATCTTACAATATCTGCTCCGTATTTATTTACTAAGTCCATTGGATCTATACCATTACCAAGGCTTTTAGACATTTTTCTTCCTTTTTCGTCAACAACATATCCATGTGTTAGCACTTCTTTGTATGGTGCTTTTCCCTTTGTTGCTATAGATGTTAATAATGATGATTGGAACCAACCTCTGTATTGGTCACTTCCTTCTAAGTACATATTTGCTTCAGGTAAACCTCTTTCTGCTAATACTGATTCATGTGTTGAGCCAGAATCAAACCATACATCCATTATATCTGTTTCTTTTTTGAATTCTGTGCATCCACATTCTGAACATTTAGCTCCTTCTGGCATTAATTCTTTTTCTGATAATTCATACCATATATTTGTTCCATGCTCTTTTACTAGATTTTGTATTTTTTCTAAGCTTTCTTCTGTTACATATTCTTTTTCACATTCTTTACAATAGAATATTGGAAGTGGAACTCCCCATGTTCTTTGACGAGATATACACCAGTCATTTCTGTCTTCTATCATTTTTGTTATACGCTCTTCTCCCCAAGCTGGATACCATTTAACTCCTTTTATTGCTTCTAGTGCTTCTTTTCTGAATCCATCCACAGATGCAAACCATTGGCTTGTTGCTCTGTATATAACTGGATGTTTACATCTCCAGCAATGTGGATATGAGTGAGTTATTTCTTGTTTCTTTAATAGATATCCATTTTCATCTAACCATTTTATAATTTCTTTATCAGATTTTGCGTAATACATTCCTGCAAATATTCCAGCTTCTTCTGTTTGATGACCTTTGCTATCTACTGCTACTACCATATCTAAGCCATTTTTTAGTCCGCAAAGGTAATCTTCTTTACCATATCCAGGAGCTGTATGAACTGCACCTGTACCTGTATCTAATTCTACTAATATTGTATCATCACTACCAAGTACAACTCTTGATTCTCTGTTCATAAATGGATGTTTGCAAATTACTCCTTCTAGCTCTTTTCCTTCATATTCTTTTATTACTGAATAATCTTCTATTTCTGCAAGTTTCATTACATTTTCTACAAGCTCAGATGCCATTATTAATTTTTCACCTTGTGCTTCTACTAAGCTGTATTTGAAATCTGGGCTTATTGTGATACCTGTATTTCCTGGCAATGTCCATGGTGTTGTTGTCCAAATTACAACATAAGTATCTCTTTCATCAAATAGGCCTTTTCCTTCTATTACTGGGAATTTAACATATGCTGTGTTAGATTTTACATCTTTATATTCGATTTCTGCCTCTGCTAAAGCTGTTTCGCAGTCTGTACACCAATATACTGGTTTTAATCCTTTATAAATATATCCTTTTTGATACATAGTTCCAAATACGCCTAGTTGTTTTGCTTCCATTTGTGGTTGATATGTTATATATGGATTCTTCCAATCTGCAACAACACCTAATCTTTTAAATCCTTTTATTTGCTTATCTTTATAATCTTGTGTGAATTCTTTACATGTGTCTCTGAATTTGTTTACTGGAATTTCATCTCTGTTTAATCCTAATTTTTCAATTGCTTTTTTTTCTGTTGGCATTCCATGTGTATCAAATCCTGGAACAAATGGTGTGTAATATCCTTTTAAGTTTTTATATCTAACTATAGTGTCTTTTAAAACTTTATTTAAAGCATGACCTGTGTGTATTTCTCCATTTGCATATGGTGGTCCATCATGTAATACAAAAGGCTCTTTTCCTTCATTTTTCTCTATCATTTTTTCGTATAAGTCATTTTCAAATATTTCGTCAAATATTTTTGGTTCATTTTCTGGTAAATTTCCTCTCATTGGGAAGTCTGTTTTTGGTAAATTTAGTGTTTTACCATAATCTTTCTTTTCTTCACTCATGTTTCATCTCTCCTTACTATTTATATTTTTTGTTAATTATTATAAGAAAGTTTTTATTTGTATAGCACGATATGTGAATATTACATTTCATTACATATCTTACCTATTTTTAAAACTTTTTTATGTATTTGATAGAATATCAATAATTGCTCTTTTGCTTTATGTTGTTTTTGCTAATATTTACTTATTACATTTCTATACTATCAAAAAAAGCCATTTGTCCTATAATTTAGGACGAATGACTTAAAATCCGCGGTACCACCTATATTAGCTAATTAATGATTAGCTCTCTTAATTTTCTTTTAACGCAAGATATACGGCTTAATTTACTGTTATTTCGATTAGGCAACATAAAGGTGATAACATACAAATTATTATCTTACTGAAATCTCAGCTCAATTTTCAGCTCTCTGTTAGTTTTAGATTGAATGTGTTGTCCTTTATATGGTTTTTCATATGTTTTATATGATAACACCTTTTTTGGGATTTTTCAATAGGTTGGATTATTTTTATTTTATTTCACGTTGTATGTTCCTGCTGTTGCTGTTGTTTCTAAGAGCTCAGAGTTTAGTGAAACTACGGGGAACAAGGAACGATCGATGCTATCCGTGTTACTGCCAGAAGTAAGCATGTAATCCGCGTGCAAATAGCCAGAATTGACATAGCGAACGCGGAAGTTGCAGCTGCTTGAGTACAGATTGACGCAACGAGAAGCCACCCAGTATTGTGTTGAACTTCCTTTTGGTAATAATATACTTCCATATCCTCCTAATAGATTTGCTGTTGTTGTATAATCTTTCGTATTATAATATGTTTGATATGGCTGTATACTTGTAGTTGCCTGTAATCTTCCATTTGTTGCACTACTATCTGCTCTTCCTATTAAGCTTGTTTGCTCACTTTGGCTATATCCTGTAGTGCTTTTTGTTCCATTTATTACACTATTTACTTCTTGTGAATACATTGTTGGATAATATCTATTTGTTGTATATGCTGATGCAAGTTGATTTCCATATTTAACTGTGCCATTTGTATATGATGCTCTATAATTTTTCCATGTTGTTCCTCCTATTTCTGCAAAGTCTTCCTCTGTTATACTTCTTGCTGTTATTCCTTTTGTAGAATCGCTATATAATGAACTACATGCTTCATTTAATAAATATACTGCGTTGTTATATCCTTGTGCTCCTTGAAATGTTACTGTTCCTGTTGTTGGTGATGATGGCACCATTTGTATATTTCCTGTTGTTTTATCTATACTTAGGACTTTCCATGTTGATATATTATAACTTTGTCCTTCCCCGCTACTTAATGTTGTTGTTCCTGTTGTATTTGATGTTGCATATGCTTTATCTAAAGTATATGTTCCGCTTGGGCTATATGTTATTGTATCTCCTACTTTTATTTTTTCTGCTATTGTTGGTGTTCCTGCATCACCTGTGCTTCTTTGGGTTGTTTTTACTGTTATTGGTATATTTATTGTTCCTAAATTACTTTGGGCTGTATCTATTAGATCGCTTGCTAATATATCATTTGTTGCTTCTCC
>JAGBDU010000069.1 GCA_017937285.1 Clostridia bacterium | reverse complement strand
TTTTATATTTATATTCCTTTGAACGGCTTATCTTAAGGCACCTGAACTGTACTATAACGAATTGTAAATTTACCAAAACTCTTCCATTCTGTACTCTTTTTCCAATTTTTCATTTAAATATAATTTTGTAAGTAAATCTAATTCCTTAATTGATTCTTCTGGAATATCAAATGAAAAAATTTTTTTTGCATTTACAGAAGATATGTATTTTATTGCATCATATGTAGTAATATTTATGTTTAATGATGATTTATCTATACGTCCACACTCTTCACATTTTACAGAATTATCTCTTATACTAAAGTATTTTATGTTATCGTTTTTATTACACGAAGAACATTTATCTATTTGTGGTTTGAATCCCATTATACATAATAATCTTAACCTAAATACAGATAATACCAAATCTAAATTTTTATCTGTTTCAGATATTACATATAAAGTATTTAATATCAACTGTAAAATTCTGTATGTATTTTGATTTTCATCTGTAACATCATTTGTTATCTTTGAAATATGTACTGCGTATTTCAATTTATCTAAATCTGTTCTAATATTATAAAATACTTCTATTGTTTCGCAAGAATTGATTTTATATGAATTATTACCTTTGTATATCATATAATCTCCAAAACACATATATTGCGTAGCTGCCATAAGAGCGCTATTGTTTCTTCTTGCTCCCTTGGCAGCACAACCAATTTTACCTGAAGGAGTTAATAATGTTACCATTTTGTCAAAATCACCCATGTTATTTTCCGATAATATTATTCCTTTTGTTTTGAAACTCCCCATATTCATTCACCTTAACGTCTTTTTGTAATTTTTCTTTGCTTAATTCTTTTTCAATATTTTCAACTTCTATAAGCTCCATAAAAGTATTTATATTTCCTGTATTTTTAAATGTATTCCATGCCATTTGTTTTATCATCTGAATCATCTCCCTAATTGATATTATAAATTATGCATAAATTTATATATCCATATCTTTTGCTTTTAAATTTTTTTTATACGATTTATTATTGTAATTTGAATTTTTTTACTAAAGTATCATCATTTAACCAATCTTCTTTTACTTTTACCCAAACTTTTAAATTTATTTTTATACCTAACATTTTTTCTAAATCTGTTCTTGCATATGATGCAATTCGTTTTAACATATTGCCATCTTTGCCAATTATTATACCTTTATGAGATTTTCTTAAGCAATATATTGTTGCCTCTACATCATATATGGGCTCTCCTGATTTTGTTTTTCTTTCTTTCATCTTTTCAGTTTCTACATATATTCCATGAGGAACTTCATCCTCTAATAATCTTAATGCTTTTTCTCTTATTGTTTCTTCTACTAATTGCCTTAATGTTTGATCTGTGTACTCTTCTATATCATAATATGCAGGACCTGGTTTAAGATGCTTTTTTATTTCATCTATTATAACTTCTATATTAATATTTTTTACAACAGATACTGGAATTATTGATTCAAAATTATACTCATTTTTATAGATATCTATTAATTTTGCAATATCTTCTTTTTTTACTAAATCTATTTTGTTCATTATTAAAATAGTCTTTTTTCCAGATTGTTTTATTTTGTCTAAGATTATTCTATCACCTTTTCCAATATTTTTTGAAGTCGCATCTATTACAAACAAAACTACATCAACATCTGAAACAACTCCGAAAGCAGTTTCTACCATTGTATTTCCTAATTTAGACTTTGGCTTATGTATTCCTGGTGTATCAATGAAAATAATTTGTAGATTTTCTCTATTAACTATAGCTCTTATTGCTGTTCTTGTAGTTTGTGGCTTATTTGCAATTGCAGCAACTTTTTCTTTAACAAGACTATTCATGATACTTGATTTACCTACATTTGTTCTTCCCATCATTGACACAAAACCTGATTTAAATTCTTCGCTCATTGTTTCACCTACTATCTAGTTATTTTTAGCTTACTTAATATATTTTCTTCTTTTGCTCTCATTATTTTTTTATCTTCTTCTTCCATATGATCATATCCCATTAAGTGATAAAACCCGTGAACAATCATATATGAAAGTTCTCTTTCAAAACTGTGTCCATATTCTATAGATTGCTCTTTTACTCTATCAACAGAAACAATTATATCTCCTAATATATCATGTACAATATTATTTTGCTTTGAAATTATTTTATCTATTTCTTCTTTTTCAAACATTGGAAATGATAGCACATCAGTTTCTTTATTTATATTTCTATATTCATTATTTACTTTTTTTATATATGATGGACAAGTTAAGGTTACACTTACATATAACCCTAACTTGTCCATATTTTCTTCTTGAAAGCATTTCGCTAGTACTTGTTCTATTATTTTTTCATATTCGCTATTTTTTTCTATTTCGTGATAATTTATTTCTACTATTTTGTTCATTATTTATTTTTCACCCTTGCTTTCGATTTGCTTCTTTTTTTTGTTATTTCTTTTATATATATTCCTTCTTCAAGACTTTTGCATTTATTACTTAAGTGTTTCATAGCACCTAATTCAACTAATTTTGTTTTATAAAAAGCTATTATTTTACAATATTTATTTTGATTATTTCTTACTTTTGCTAAATCACTTTTTATAAATAAAATTTCTTTTTTCAAAGCTTTTTCATCTTTATCTTGGATTTTTTCAATTTCTTGATATTTTTTCCAAAATTCTCTATATTCTTGTTTGTCTTCTGATTTTTCCCAGTATACTTTTGTTGATAGTACTTTTAAATTAAATTCATCTATTAATGTTAATAATTGCTTATATGCTTTTTCTCTTTTTTTCAAAACTCTAGTATCTACAATAAGTTGTCTTAAATCTTTTATTAATTTTATATAACATTGCTCTGCAACTGTCAATGGTAAACTGTGCGTAAATAGTCGTCTACTCATTCCTAATAGTAGCATATTTTTTTCAATCATTTCATTTTGATCTAATCTATTATTAGAGTATTTTTTATATTTATCATATTCTTCTTTTATATCTATATATATCTCTTTTGTTGAATCTTTTTCCATTTTTTTAGGTAAAATATTTAATATATATTCATCTAATGTTGAAAATATTTTGTTATATATTTCTACTCTTTCTTTTTCTGTACTACATTCTGTTAATTTTATAGAATATCTTTTTATTATATTTTTATATAATGTATCCATTTTTTCACAATAAAAGTCGTTGTATTTATTTATTAGTTTAGTTTTTCCAGTTGCTTCAACACATTCATTATCTAGCTCTATTAAAAATTTTTGTTTTCTGTATTTATATTCTGTATAATCTGTATCTTTTAAATGAATAACTAAATAATATTTTGATAAAGCATTTTTTTCAAATTCTGTTGCTGTATTATTTTTTACTTTTTTATAAATTGATTCTATTATGTTTTTATCTATAGCTTCTAAATATAATGAGTATGATTCTTCATACTTTTTTAAAAATACTCCCTTTCTATCAGTATTTTTTTCATTTTGAATATAATTTTCGTAGTTTTTTAATAAATTATTTCTTTTTATTGAGATAATAACTCCATTTATTCCTATTTTTCCTGGGGTTAATAATTTATTTAAAGTGTTTGTAATTTTAGAAAAAAATGTTTTTTCAGTTTCATAAACTTTAAGGCTTTTTTCTTCCATTCTACTCATCCTTTCATAATGCTATTTTTTCTTCAGTTCCAATATTTTCAAGCACTTCATATATAACTTCTACCTCTATATACTCTTCACTTTCATTGGTATTAATATACTTATTAATTATATCTTCTGTATTTTCTATTTGTGAATTTAATTTTTCTGATAATTTGTTTATTCCTATTTCTTTTGCTTCTTCTTTTGAATATATTTTTTCTTCTTCAATTACCTCATAATTTTCTTTAACTATTAGTTTTAATGGCAAATAGAAATTAGAAGATACTTTTAATTTTTTTTCTGTACTTATTGTATCATAAATTTCAAATTTTGAAAGCCTTTTATAGAAATTTATTGCAAAATTATTAATGTCTACTGAATATTTTTTTTCTACATTTCCTGTCTTATTTTTTAATTTTTGTTTATAATAAATTTTTTCTTTTTCTGTATACCAAACTTTTGCAGTTACTTCTCCTGTTGCATGAACATATCTCGTTCCTGTATATTTTCCTTCTAACCAACCAGATATTAGTATACTTCCGCTTCTTTATAACATCTCCTTCTTTTACCTGTAAAGTTCCATTTTGAGCATTTGCTTTTACCACCATGGCATCCTTTGTTGCTACAATATTACAATAATCATCTTTATCTATAATTTCTGGTGCTTTATCAGATTCTACAATTTCTATAATAGCATTAGTTCCAGATATTTTTATTCCAACCCAAGATATATCTGCTCTTTCTAATCTTATTTTTTCTACAATTTTCTTCGCATTTATTTTACTTTTCATTTTTCCAATTTCAAGTCCTTCTGAGCTTACTATCCCTAATATTTCGTCATTTGATATATTTACATTTCCTGTAATTTCTATGTTCCAGATAAATTTTGATAAGGCAATAAGTGATAATAACATTATTACAAGTGAAATTACAAATATTTTTCTTTTTCTATATTTATTTAAAATAAATGGAAGTCCCTTTCTTTCTTTTATTTTTATTTTACATTTATTAGATTTTGCAATTTTAACAACATTTTTAAATTCTTTAACAGGTATATTTGCATTTATTATTGTAGTTTTTTCTCTTTTTAAATTTTCTAAATATATTCCTTTATTTCTACATATATTTATAAATTTTTCTATATAATATCCTTCTACTACTATTTTTACATAACCTGTTATTGCACTTTGAATTTTTTGTAAATACAAATTAAGAACCTCCTAATCTTCTATCTTTTCAAAATCTATGCTATCTATTTCTCCTTCTATTATAACATCGTCTTTTGTCATTTCTTCCATTTTCATGCCTATTCCATTTATATTTATAATTCCGATACTTGTATTTATTCTTATAAAAAAATCTTGATATTCTAGTATATTTTTGTAATTTTCTATCATCATTTTTTTAAATCCCAAATTTGTTATTTTAGGAACCGATGATATTATTTCAGATGGCATTTCTAGTATTTTATTTATTTTGCTTAACCTATTTTTTTTCATTATAATCCTTCATTCCTCTCCTCTCTCATCACATATATGCAGTATAAAATACATTAATATAGCAATTCTTTTACGTTATTGTCATGAGAAGATTGTTACTAATCTGATTTTATAACTAATACTTATCTTTGAAATTCATCTAAAGTTTTAAATTCATATCCCATTTTTTTTATCTCTTTAATAACTTCATCTAAAATATTACTATTATCTTTTGAATTGGAATGTAATAAGATAATTGCTCCATTATGAATATTTTCTAATATTTTTGATTTACCATAATTTTCTCTTCCTTGTTTATTTTCATCCCAGTCGTCATATGCAAGTGACCACATTACTGTAGTATATCCTAATGAGTTTGTATAATTTACTGTTCTTTCACTAAATTCACCTTTTGGTGGTCTAATATATTTCATTTCATATCCAAATTTTTCGTATACAGCTGTATGTAGTTTCATTACCTCGTCTTTTATCGTGTTTAAATCTATCTCTGGCATGCTTTTATGGTTCACTGTATGGTTACCTAGGTGCTTAATGTCAAAAAAAATTACTTTACCATATTTTGAAATACAAATTTAATCTTGATATTTTTTTCTTTATCAAATTCTATTTTTTCAATTAATTGCTCTAAAACAATTTTATTAGGATTTTCTAGTTTAAAAAACTCTTCTGCAATACATTTTATTTTTTCAAAATCTATTTTAGGAATTTCCTTATTATTTTGTTTTAAAGCAATTTCATTTTGTTTTATTTCTTTTAAAATTTTATCTCTTTGTTTTTGCATTTTTTCGTAGATAATTTTAAAATCTTCTACTTGTATAATTTTATTTATTTTATCTTGATAAATTTCTGCAATATTTTGTTCATTGTTTTTTAACTCTTGTTTTAAGTGCTTCAAATTTTCATTTAATAAATTTTCTTTAGACTTTGCTTGCAATCTTGCTTGTTCATATATTTGTTTTAATTCTTCTTTAGATAAATTTATTTTTGCAATTTCTTTTTTAAGCTGTTTTATTACTTCTTCTTGTAGCAAATTTGCTGATATTTGTTTGCAATCACAAAGTCCACTGTAATTATTCCTTTTAGAACAAATAAAATATTCTGCTCTCCATACAGTTCCGTTTTTTCTTTTTTCTTCTCTACATCTTAAAGTTGCTTTATTTCCACATTCTCCACAATATACAAATCCTTTTAACTCATGGTCATATTTTCTATCACGCACTTTTGTATAACCATTTAGTTTGTCTTGTGCCTTATTCCAAGTTTCTATATCAATAATAGGTTCGTGCATATTTTCTAATACAATATGTTCTTCTTTTTTAGTACATCTTACTTTTGCAATTTTATGACTTACCTTTTGAAATTTTCTACCAACTACACTTCCGAAGATACACTTCATTTCTTAATATTTTTCCAATTTGTGCTCTAAGCCACACATAATTACCATTTGGATTTACACTTCTTTTCTTCATATATGTAGGGATTTTTAAATACACTGCTGGTGGCAAAATTTCTCTTTTATTTAATTCATCTGCAATTTTTATTGTTGACATTCCTTTATTTACATACATATCAAATATTTCTTTTACTACCTGTGAACTATACTCATCTGGTACAAGATGATTTTTTATATCAATGTCTTTTCTATATCCATAAGGTGGAATCCCTGCTTGATATTCGCCTTTTTCAATTTTTCTTTGCTTTACACTTTTTATTTTATTCGAGATATCTTGTGCATAGTAATCATTAAAACTTAGTTTAAATGTTAAAAATTGCAAACCATCTGATTTTAATGTATCTACATTATCTCCTATTGCAATATATCTAATAGCCTTTGCTGGCAAATACCTTTCCAAATAATAGCCAGTATCTATATGATCTCTTCCAAATCTTGATAAATCTTTTGTTATAATACAGTCTATTTTTCCATCCTCTATATCTTGTAACATTCTTTGAAATCCTGGTCTATTAAAATTAGTTCCAGTATATCCATCATCAACATATTCTCCGCTGTCTATTAATTCTTCATGTCCTAAAATGTAGTTATCAATTATATCTCTTTGATTTTCAACACTTTCACTTTCGCGGTCATCTCCATCTTCTCGAGAAAGTCTAATATATTTTGCAACTCTAACACTTCTATAACTATTTACTCTATTCAATAAAATCACCTCTCTTTTTTAGTTCAAACTTATATATTATTTGAACATTTGGAGAGCAAATAGCCTATTTATAGCATAAATAAATTGTACCGTGTACTTAAAAATTTGTCAGCTTTAAATAGGCATTTATTTTTCATTTATACTTATATATTCTATGTAGTGCTGTTTTAATAATTTTATAATTATTTGTTTCAAGTTTTCTTTTCCATATTCAATATTTACATTCAAAAATTTTTCTTTTTCCATAATCATTATCTCCTTAGCTTTTTTCTAAATTCTATGAATGAAAAAATTTTTTTATGCAAAACAAAAAGAGCCATTTGGCTCTTTTTGTTTTTATATATTTTTTCATATTAGAATAACACTACTTTGGAAATTTTTAATCAATGAATGAATTTTGAATAAAATTTCATTTTATGTGTCATTTATATCACTCAATTATTTTTCAACTTCAATTATTGAATCTTTATATGCTTTTGCAATATTTTCTATATCCTCTTTGCTTCCTTCAAAATCTTTTATTCTAACTATATCTTCTGTTCCATCTTTTACTGTTTTTCCTTCATCATTTACTTTAGTATGATATAAATAAATATATAAATCCTTATCATCAATGATTTCATATCCAATATAAGCATCTTTTAAATCATATAGTTTTACAAAATCATCTTTAATTTCTTTATTTCTATCACCACCATATTGGCTATAATAATCAACTAAACGACCGTCTAATTCAAGTATAGAACCGCCAGTTAAAAAGCTTCCTGATCTTTCATATATTTTTATTGTATCAAATGATTTAAAAGCATATCCTTCTTGATTTGATACTGTTGAATTAATATACCAATCTATTAAAAAACCATATCCTTTATCTTTAGATATTAATTTTGATATTTCTTCTGCTCCTTGTTTTACCTTATCTTTATCTCTTGTTAATGCAACTGCGTAAAAATGAACATCAATTCCATCTACTTTTTTAACATATTCAAATCTTGACTGTGCAGAATTTACATATTCACTGTAAAATTTATAATTTTCATTTTCTTCAATTGTTTTTTTTGCTTCAGTCATAAATGGTTTACCATCAATAGTTGTATATTGATCAGTTGAAACATTTATGTATATATTATTTGAACTTGCA
Organism: Clostridia bacterium; assembly: GCA_017937285.1. Lineage (GTDB taxonomy): Bacteria > Bacillota > Clostridia > TANB77 > CAG-508 > CAG-492. The sequence goes on along the minus strand of JAGBDU010000069.1, from coordinate 22,578 downwards.
AAATCTATATTAGCACCATTTGGATTATATCCAAATGAAGCTCCTGAACATTTTCCAGCATTTAAGATTCTTCTTACTCTTATATGCTTAATATCTGTATCACCTTCTGAATATGATAATATAGTTTTATGGTCTTCATCTAAATAGAATGAAAACTTATTAACATCAACTTTATCAATATTTCTAGATGAATCAGCATATGTTACACCTTTTTTTAATACTGTATTGTTTGGTTCATTAGATATAATAGTATTTTGCTCTTTTTGAGCATTATCCTCACCATTATTACCGTTTTTTCCACAACCAGTTACAATGATAGTTGTACTCATTAAAATAATTGTTATAATTAATAAATTTAAAAATTTCTTTTTCATTTTTTTCCTCCTCCACTTTTTTATGCAACTTTTAAACCTGTATCTAAAATTTCTTGAACAAAAGGATTTCCATTTTCAAAATCTTCTGTCTTAATAGGATGTGGTTCTATTCTTAAATCTATATTTTGTGTATACATCATTAGTTCAACTAATAAATCAAAAGTGTTTTCATCACTATTTATAATAATAGCAACATCAATATCACTGTCTTCATTGTTTGTTCCTTTAGCATAAGAACCAAACAAATACACTTCTTGTATTTTATAATATTTTGATATTTCTTTTATATATTTTTTTACTATATCTATAATATTTACATCAACATTTCCTGTAGCCATGCTCTTACCTCCTTAATATTTTCTATTTGCTCTTTTGTGTATTCTGGTGTACATCTTTCATAAAATTCGTTTTTATAATCTTCATATCTTGCACTTATATTAAAAGAATTACAAGTCATTAGTATTCTCGTTTTTCTTTCATCTAATTCTAAATTACATTTTTGAGCTAATATATTTAAATTATGGATTTTAGGTGGATATGGATTTTCTTTATTTACTTTAGCATATAATGCCTTCAATAATTTTTATAAAGTTAAATGTCCTATAAATAAAGCCCATGTATATTGCTTTACTTCATAATTTTTTATCATTGATTCATAATCTCTATCTGAACTACTCGTCCAATAATTTACTAAACTTACACTATCCATTATTCCACTCCTTTTTATAGTATATTATCATTATATCATAAGGTTTATTTTTTTACTATATTTTTGTCAAAAATTTAAACTTAAAAATCTATACGTGAAATAAAATTGTAAATGCAAATTTTTAAATAAGAACTTGCATTTACCTTTACATTCTTGCATTAACTTTTACAATTCACCATTGTTAATATGCATAAGTTTATTTCACAGAATTCATTAAAAAATATTCAAAACAGCCATTTCAGGCCATTTTCATCATATATATCTTTATAAATGAGCGAGAACAGTCGTTTATCTCAAAAAAAATTTACTTTTACACTACATTTTTTAAATTTTGTAGTGCGAAAATAAACTTTAATTGCTATAATAGGCTGTTTCACTAATCTTTCTATTTTTTAATATTACTTTATACATTGGACATTAAGTAATTAGGTGTATGATTTCCTACTGTATTTCCATTTTCTATCATTTTTTGAACCAAATTTGGCTGTGTATTTAAATAATGACCTGTTATAAAAAATGTAGCTTTTACATCATTTTGTTTTAAAACTTCTAGTATTTTTTCTGTATATCCTGCTTCATATCCAGCATCAAATGTTAAATATACATATTTTGATTCTGAATTTCCTAAACATAGTCCATTATATTTATCCATTACTCTTTTATTTTCTTTTCCAACATCTGGTTGTTCATGGTTATTTGCTCTTTTTATTCCCCAGCAAATTTTTTTATTACTAATTTTTGATAAATCTTCTGTTACTTGACTTGAAACATCTATTGATTTAAAATTGTTATTTTGATATAAACAAAAAACTAAAGTACTAAATATTGCAATTATTGACATTGCACTTACAAAAATTGATTTTTTTTTCACAAACTCCTCCATTTTATATTTACAAATTTCAATTTTAAGTATATTATTATTGATAATTATTCTTATTTTATTAACTTTCAATATTTGTAAATATTATAAATAATTTTGTTTATAATATATATATTTATTTTGGAGGAAAATATGTTAAATTTTGTATTGTGTGATGATAATGTAAATTCTTTAAATAAGTTTTCTAAATTATTGGATTTAGTTTTTACCAATAATGAGCTTGACGGTCATATTTCACTAGCCTCGCCAAATGCTAAAGAAGTATTAAATTTTATTAAAGAAAATGATGTAGATGTTGTTATTTTAGATATCGATTTACAATCTACTATTTCTGGACTTGACCTAGCCCAAAAAATCCGCAATATAAATAAAAAAATATATATAATATTTGCTACAGCTCATTTAGAATATTTAATATTGGCTTATAAATGCAAAACTTTTGATTATCTAACTAAGCCTATATCATTAACTAATCTTGAATCAACTATTTTAAGACTCTTTGATGATGTACGTTCTGATACTTCAAATTCTTCATTTATAAAAATAAATAATAAAAATACTATAATAAAAGCTGATTCTATTTGTTTTATTGAAAAAGATAATATGAAATTAATTTTTAGATCTGCTTCTGCTGATTATAGTGTTTATTCCTCTTTTAATAAAATTCAACCAACACTTCCATCTAATTTTATTAGATGCCATAAATCATATATAGCCAATATTCATAATATAGAAAGTATTAATGAGACAACCATACATTTCGATAAAACCGATAAATTAAAATGTTATATCGGTCAAAATTACAGAAAAAAATTTTTGGAGGTACTTAATAATGATAACAAATCTTATTCAATTTTTAATGACACCTAATGAGGTATTGAACAAATTAATAATATGCATATTCTCTTTTGCTGAATCTGTTTTTAATTTTATCTTTTTTAGACAAATATTAAATATATCAGCGACTAAAACACAAAAATATTTATATATTACTTTGTCGACTATAAGTTGTATATTAAGCAACTTTATTCTACCTAATCCATATCCTTATTTAGCAAACTTAGTTGTATTTTTCTTACTAGTTTATTTTATTTTTAAACAAAGTATAAAAAATACATTTATTGCTTTAATGGCAACATATTTGGCAACTTTTATAGCTACATATTTAGCTGAATTATTTTTAAGAGCTATATTTAAAAAGTCTATGAATGATATTATTACTATACCAATATATTATTTTATGTCTTTTGTTTTAATGTATTCATTTTTCTACTTGATATATTTTACTATTAAAATGAGAAAAAAAATTGTACATAAGATACATTTGTCTTTAAATTTAACTATAATTATTAACTTGGTTTTGGGCATCATTACAATATTTATACAATCATACATTTTTTCAATATATAAAGATACCTTTCCTTCAGCACTTATAATTATAACTGTTTTAAATTTATTAATTTATTTTTCTATTAGTATGTATAGTTTAATAAGAACTAATAAACTAGAGCAAACATCTCAAGAATTAGAAACTGAAAAACTTTATAATAAAACACTAACTTTGTTACATGATAATATAAGATGCTTTAAACATGATTTTAATAATATAGTTCAAGCAATTGGAGGATATATAGCTTTAAATGATATGGATGGATTAAAGACTTACTATAAAAATTTATTTGATGATTGTAAACAGACGAATAATTTGAACATTTTAAATCCAGAAGTTATAAATAATTCTTCTATTTATAGTCTTTTAACTAATAAATATTACTTAGCATCCGAAAAAGGTGTAAAAATGACATTTGATATTTTTACAGATTTAAGTAATATTAATTTTAATATTTATGAACTTACTAGAATATTAGGAATATTATTAGATAATGCAATAGAAGCAGCACAAGAAACAGATGAAAAACTAATAACTATTGAATTTAGAGCTGATAACAAAAAACAATTATTTATTATAGAAAATAGCTGTACAGATAATAATATATCTACAACAAAAATATTTGAAAAAGGCTATTCTACAAAAGAACGTAATTCTGGTATCGGCTTATGGAAAGTACATACTATTTTAGCAAAAAATGAAAATGTAGATTTATTTACAACTGTTAATAATAATAAATTTAGACAACAATTAGAAGTTTTTTATAAATAAGGATAGTATAAATTAAGTTTATACTATCCTCATTTGTTGTAATATAAAATACTAATCTTTTTTTATTAAAGATTTTGGCATTTTAGGTTGGTGGAACATTGGAAATGGCCAGCAAGCATTTCCTGCTGATTTTTTTGCACAATTTTCTGCTATTTTTGCTATTTTTTCTATCATAAAAATCCCTCCTTAAAATTTTTATATAAAAATGCTATATAGCACTTTTTTGCGTTTTTATATATTCTAAATATCCAAATTTTATTTTGAATATATTGTAAGCAAATTTAGTAATCATTACACTTTGTAATAAAATTCCAATAATAATCATATTACTAATTATTTGATTTTTTATAAAAAATGCTGTAATTGTCATAACTATAACTGTTATATATGAACATATTTTTTTAACTTTTCTATCTTTTTTTCTTAGTATTGGAACATTTTGTGTATCTGCTGGTGCATATAAAGTAATCATAACAATTGCAAAAATTAATATTAATATTGAAAAAATTAATTTACTAACCATATTTGGAAAAGTAATCAATTTACTTATGTATGCATTTCCACAATAAAAAACTGTTGTTCCTATCATACATCCTATGTGTGTTTTTAAATGAACACCTCCAGAAAAAATTCTATATGGTAATATTATAATTAGAGAAATTATAGAATATTTTAGTATTCCTAATATCCATGCAATTAATAAGAATACAAAAGTTTTTGGCACTTCTCCAATTAATAGCTCTAAACCATATTGTATTACCTCAGCTCTTTCATCATCTACTTCAGGCATCTTTAATCTTATTCGGTTCATTATCTTATTGCAAATTTTATCTACCATAAGCAACCTCTCTTTCTTTATGACCCAATAATATAATAAATTTAATTTATATGTTCATTTATTATATGAAAAGCTAAAAAAATGATATATAAAATTCATTTTTTGAATTTCATATATCATTTTTGATGTTTCATATAATGTTTTTATATTATTATTTTATTATATTATTATTTTAAGGTTACTCACATAATCACTCTTGAGCTGTTTATATATTTTTTTAATATTTCATATGATAAATTTATATACAATCTTCTAATATCTTCCACGAACCAATTTTTTGTGGATATAACTCAAATTTCAGCTCTTCTTTAGTAGTCGGATGTATTATTTTTAAACTATATGCCCAAAGGCAAATTTGCTTTCCATGACCTCTTCCTCCGTATTTTTGGTCACCATATATACTGTGATTTCTGCTAGATAGTTGCACTCTTATTTGATGATGCCTTCCTGTATGTAAATTTATTTTTAATACAGATAAATTTAAATCTGGGTCATATTTTATAACTTCATAGTCTAGTTTAGCTAATTTTGAATTTTTTGTTCCTTCTTTTACCACTTTACTCATATTTTTTGCTTGATTTTTTAATAAATAATCTTCTAATGTTCCTTTATCTTTTTCAAATTTACCATTTGCAATAACTAGATATCTTTTTTCAAATTGTTTTGCTCTAACTTCTTCACTTAACCTTGATGCTGCTTTTGAAGTTTTTGCAAATACCATTACTCCGCCTACTGGTCTATCTAATCTGTGAACTAATCCCAAATATACATTTCCTGGTTTATTATATTTTTCTTTTATATATTCTTTAATAATTGTTAACATATCTAAGTCACCAGTTTTATCTGCTTGAGATGGAATGTTTACCATTTTTTCAACAACTATAATATGATTGTCTTCGTATAATACATTTAATTTCTGCATTTTAATTTCGTATTCCTTCCTTTTGGTAGTATTCTATATAAATATTTTATTTTTATATATTCCAAAATTAACTATTTTATGATTCCCATCTTCCATAAATTCCACATGGTAACACTAAATTAGAATTTTGCATAGGAATTCCTATTTCCCCATTACTAAATTTTCCTTTTGAATGTATATTTAATTTTAATATATTTTCTAAAACTGCACTTGATATTCCTGTGGTGTATGAATTTATTAAGAAAAATAACGGTTTTTCTGTTAATACTTTTGAACATAGCTCTACTAAATCGTATATATTATCTTCAAATTTCCATACTTCTCCATTTGTTCCTCGTCCATAAGATGGTGGATCCATTATTATTGCATCATATTTATTGCCTCTTCTAATTTCTCTATTAACAAATTTTACAACATCATCTACTATATATCGCACTTTTCTATCTTGTAAACCAGATGAGCATACATTTTCTTTTGCCCATGCTACCATCCCTTTTGAACTATCTACATGACACACAGATGCACCTGCAGATAAACATGCTACTGTTGCTCCTCCTGTATATGCAAATAAATTTAAAACCTTTATTTCTCTGTTTGCATTTTTAATTTTATTTATCATCCAATCCCAATTAACAGCTTGCTCTGGAAATAATCCTGTATGTTTAAAGCCCATTGGTTTAATATTAAATATTAAATTTTTATATTTTACTTGCCAAGACTCTGGCATTTTTTTATTATATTTCCACTGTCCACCACCTGTATTGCTTCTTAGATATTCAGCATTTGCATTTTTCCATTTTTCTGGAAATGTTTTTTGTTTCCATATTATTTGTGGATCTGGTCTTACAAGTATAACGTTATTCCATTTTTCTAATTTTTCTCCATTTGCCATGTCTAAAATTTGATAATCATTCCATTCATTTGCTAAATTCATAATTTTCTCCTAAATTAAATATTTTTTATTATATCTATAAATTTTATTATTAATGCATAATCTACTGTTATAACTATGGTGCTTAATATTACAATAAAAATAAAAATTTTATCCTCTTGGTGTATTACTGTTTTTTTAGAAATTTTTTTCCAGTTTTTGAAATTAAATTTTTTAAATGATTCAATAAAATAAGCCATTATATAATCCCCCTGACTTATATTATTATATTCACAGTTTGTCCTAAATAGAACACCTTTCTATTATAACATTTTTTGTATTTTTTTCAAGTAGCATTTATGTAACTTCATTAATAAAAATGTAGGTTTGTCAAACATATGTCACACTCATTTGATATCACTAGTGTTGAAATACCTGATATGATAATTTTGAACTTTAACTATTTATATATTCTAAATATTTTTCTCTTGGGCTAAGCCATTTTAACGGTCTCATTGGAAAATTATTATATTCTTTTATCCAATATTTAGCTCTATTTACTAAATCTTCAAAACTACAAAATACTTTCTTATAATAAAATCTTTCTTGATCTTTTCTATGACTTCTTTCAACTTTTCCATTATGTCTTGGTGTATATGGTTTTATTAATTTATGTCTTATTCCCAAATCCTCTAATTTACTTTCAAATAGCGTTTTTTTATCTCGTATACTCGTGTTATAACTTAATCTATTTGTAAATTCAAATCCATTGTCTGTTTGTATTTCTTCTATTTTAAACGGAAATTTCTTTATGATTTCATCTATAAATTGACTTGATTCATATGTACTATGCTCTTTTGTAAACCATAATACTCTCATTCTTGTATATTCGTCTATTGCTGTATATTGATAATATCGTTCTCCTTGCTCTTTTAATTCTTTTGTTAAACACTTCATTGGTACATATTTGACATCTACTTGAACTCTTTGACCTGGATATTGCATTTGTTGATATGCCTTTGGTTCATATACTTTTTTCTTACTTGGTGTTTTTTTATAAATTCCCAATTTTATCATCATTCTATATAAACTTGTTACACTTCTTGTATATCCTGCTTTCCTTAATTTTACCCACAATACAACCAATCCTGTATCTTTATTTTTATTCTTATAATCTTTTATCATTTTTATTTCTGATTCTGTGTGTGCATTTGGACTTCTATGTGGTCTTCTTGATTTATTTGCTAATGATTTTAATGTTCCATCATATTTTTCTCTCCATCTATATATTGTTTTTCTATGCAACTTATACACTATTGATGCTGCTGTTACTCCATGTTTATAAGAATATTTAATTACTGATTGCTTAAATTTAATATCTTGTGTTATACTATTCATGAGAAATACCTCCAATAAAAAGTTTTTGTGGTTAAAAACATTTTATCATATTTTTGGTATTTCTCATTTTTTATTTTTTATTTTTTCATTTACTGTGACATATCTATTGTAAACCTATACATTTATGTAACTTCATTAATAAAAAATCGTGCAAAAGAGCTAAGATTTAATTCTTATCTCTTATTTTAACTTATTGGCACATGAACTGTAACTAATCTATATCTGTATATTTTTTATGCATAAAAGAACACGCAAACTGAACTTTACTTTTCAACCGCATGTTCTTTTAATTAATTTTATTTTGCAATTAACTCGCAAATAATATTACTAATTTCCGTTGGATTATCAATATTTAATCCTTCTATTAATTTAGCCTGAGCATATAATATTTTTGTATATTTTTTTAATTCATCTTTATCTGATTCAAATAAGTTTTTTAACTTATTTGCAATTGGATGTTTTTCATTTATTTCTAATAAAGTTTTTGCTTGTATTGTTCTATCATTTGGTAAAGCATTTATTACTTTTTGCATCTCTACAGATATTGCTCCTTCTGTTGTTAAACAAACTGGATGATCTTTTAATCTATTTGTAAAACATACCTTAGCAACTTCTGGAATAGTTTCTTGCATTAGTGTAAGCATATCTTTACATTCTTCATTTAATTTTTCTAGCTTTTCTTTATCTTCTTTGCTGTCTAAATCTAAATTATTAGCAGAAACATTTGCAAATTCTTTTTCTTCATAATTTACTAATACTTGTAATACAAATTCATCAATTTCATCTGTTAAATATAAAATTTCATATTCTTTATCTTTAACTCCTTCTACTTGTGGTAGCATATCTATTTTATCTACTGTTTCGCCACATGCATAGTAAATTTTATCTTGTCCTTCTTTCATTCTCATTACATATTCTTTTAATGTAACTAATTTCTTTTCTGTTGATGAATAGAACATTAATAGATCTTTTAATTTATCTTTATTTATTCCAAAATCATTATAAACTCCAAATTTTAGTTGTATTCCAAATGTTTTAAAGAATTTTTCGTATTCTTCACGATTTTTGTTTAACATATTTTCTAGCTCTGATTTTATCTTTTTTTCTATATTTTTAGCAATTGTTTTTAGTTGTCTATCTTGTTGTAAAATTTCTCTTGATATGTTTAAAGATAAATCTGGACTATCTACCAATCCTTTTACAAAACTAAAATAATCTGGCAATAAGTCTTTGCATTTTTCCATTATTAGTACGCCATTAGAATATAATTGCAATCCTTTTTCAAATTCTTTTGTATAATAATTGTATGGAACATTTGATGGAATATATAATAATAAATCATAATTTAAAGTTCCCTCAACAGTAGTTCTTATTACTTTCATTGGCTTTTCAAATTCACCAAATTTTGAAGTATAAAAACTATTAAATTCTTCATCTGTTACTTCTGATTTTTTCTTTTTCCAGATTGGAATCATACTATTTAATGTTTCTGTTACTGTTTTCTCTTCATACTCATCTTTAGAGCCTTCTTTTAGCTCTTTTTTTACTACATCCATTTTTATTGGGTATCTTATATAATCTGAATATCTTTTTACAATTCCTTTTATTCTATATTCATCTAAAAACTCATCATATTTTTCTTCTTCTAAGTCATCTTTTATATGTAGTATAATTGTTGTACCAAAATCTTCTTTTGTAGTTTCCTCTATTGTATATCCTTCTGCTCCTTTAGATTTCCAAACATATGCTTTTTCTGCTCCGTATGGTTTGCTTATTACTTCTACTTCTTTACTTACCATAAATGCAGAATAAAATCCTACTCCAAATTGACCTATTATATCAATATCTTCTTTTTTCTCATTTTCATTTTTAAATGCAAATGAACCACTTTGAGCTATTGTTCCTAAGTTGTTTTCTAGCTCTTGTGAATCCATTCCTATTCCTTTATCTTCTATAGTTAATGTTCTTTTTTCTTTATCTGCAGTTATTTTTATTTGTAAATCTTCTTTATTTATATTAATATTTTTGTCTGTTAAAGAGTTATAATATAGCTTATCCATAGCATCACTTGCATTTGAAATTAGCTCTCGTAAAAATATTTCCTTATTTGTATAAATTGAATTAATCATTAAATCTAATAGTCTTTTTGACTCTGCTTTAAATTGTTTTGTTTCCATATCATACACCTCTTAATTTTATTATATAGCTAATACTCTTTAGCTATGATTTGTATGATATACCTATTTTTTAGCAAAATCAATAGTAGAGTGCTAATTCACAAAAAGTTCACATTATAAGTTACAGTTCAGTGCATTTTTTATTTGATACATATTATCCCTCCCAAATAATTCTATTTTTTCAATCTATATTCAATTAAAATTACATTTACAAAAAACTATGCAAAAAACGTCGAAATAAATATTTCGACGTTTTATGGTGGGCAGGGATGGATTCGAACCATCGTACTCGAATGAGAACAGATTTACAGTCTGCCGCCTTTAGCCACTCGGCCACCTACCCATTATTAAATTTAATAAAAAAATGAATACTGTATATTGTTAAATGATACTATAACAGTATTCATATTTTATGGTGCGCCCTCAAGGATTCGAACCTTGGACCAACCGGTTATGAGCCGGTTGCTCTGACCAACTGAGCTAAGGGCGCGTGTCTTTCATCAACGATTGTTAGTATATAATATATTTTTTAATATGTCAATATTATTTTTAATTTTTTTTTATTTTTTTACTTATTGTGTGTTACTATTCACAGCCATTTTTTTAGAGTAGTGGAAAAGGGATTATATTATAAAAAATGCAATGACTTAGCTCGTTTGGGAGCCATAGAACCTTACAGTCATTCAATATTTTAAACACTTTACCTATAATTTATAAATTTTAAACAAATATACTACTCATTAATCAAGTAGTATATTTGTTTTATAAAATTTATTTATCTTTTTTATCTTGTCCTTCTGGTAATCCTGTTATTTCTGACATATCAGGTAATTCTAAAACTACTTTTATTTTCATGATATATCTAATGCCTCTGACTAATTTCATATTTTTAATTCTATCCCATAATGAAGGTTTTACTTCTATTCTTGTATCATCAATATATTCAGAATCATTTTGAAAATCTTCTTGATTTTCTTGATTTACTTCTATTTCTTGAGCATTTTCTTCTGATTGTTCATTAACGTCTATTTTTTTAGTTTCTTCTACATTTTCTATATCTTTTAATGACTCTGCAATTTCTATTCCTATATAACTTAAAGCTTTAGATTTATCTTCAATTCTTTCCATATCTACTTCTATATATAGGTTTGACTCTAAGTTAGATATCTTCGTATTTATTAGATTTAAAGAGTCTAAATATGTTTGAGTTTTTTTAGATTTTGCTCTTCCTAATACTCCTAAAGTATCAATTATTTCATCTGGTAATTTACCAGATAAATCTTGAACTTTTTTCTTCCAATTAGTTTCTTTGCTTTCTACTGCTATAAGAACTTCTTTTAATTCAGAAGCTAAAGCTATATTGTTTTCTCTTGTACGAATTAACTCTTCTATTTTTTTTGTATTCTCTTCAAATTGCGTAGTTGCATACTCTATTAAATCATATGCAGCATCATATACAGTTTTTGGAAATACATCTTGCTTTGGATATTCTTCCAAATATGATTTTATAGAAGCAATTAAATCTAAAAAATAGCTATCTTGTTCTAATTGAACGATTTGTTTTTTACTATTTGGATTAATCATCTTGCGAACTTTTTCTATGTTTGCAAGTATTTTTTCCTCTGTTATTACCATTCTTACATTTCCATTGCTACTTTTAGCCATGCAACTTTTCCTCCTTTATCATAAGTATACTATTGAATAATATTATTATACACTTTTCAACAAAAAACTACAATTACAAAATTGTTTCAATTATATTACAATTATGTTACAAAATTTAAAACGATTATTTTTATAATCGTTTTTTTGTTAGGTAAATAATATTTGGTGCAGGTGGTGGGACTCGAACCCACACATAGTTTCCTATAATAGATTTTGAGTCTATCGCGTCTACCAATTCCACCACACCTGCATATGCTAATATATTAGCATATTATCTTTTTTTTGTCTATTATTTTTTTAATTTTTTTCTAATATTAATATTGTTTCATTTTCATCTGTTCTGTATGTTTTAGCTCCAATTTTATTTAATCTATTTAATGCACTTTTTGTTGGATGACCGTATTTGTTTTCTTTTCCTACGGAAATCAAAGCTACCTTTGGTTTTATTTGATTTAAAAATTTACTTGTACTACTTGAACTAGAGCCATGATGACCAACTTTTAATATATCAACCTCTGGCCATTCTCTAGAATTTTCAACATTTTCATTTGCATCTCCTGTAAATAAATAGCTAACATTATTAAAATCCATCTTAATAACAATTGAGCATTCATTATATTCTTCTTCATTATCTCCTACATACATCACTTCACAATTTGCATTTCCTATATTAAATGTATCTCCTATTTTTGGTGTTGTAACTTTTAACTTTTTATTTGCTATTGCATCAATTACATCTTCATATGTTTTTGTAGTTGCAACAGCTTTTGGCATATATATAGTTCCAATATCAAAATTTTTTATTACATTATCTAATCCACCTATATGATCTTCATGTGGATGTGTTCCTACTAAATAATCAATTTTGCTAATTCCTAATTGTTTTAAATATTTAACTACTGTACTCCCCATATCATTTGTGCTAGCATCAATTAACATATTTTTTCCTTTATTTGAAATTAATATACTATCGCCTTGACCAACATCTAAACAATATACTCTTAAATTTTCATCTTCTGGTATTTTTGATATACAATCATTACCTGTTATTATACTTACATTTTTTAAATTTTCAATGATTTCACTATTAACATTATCACTGGCAGATGCTGTTAATACATTTAATCCTTGTAAATTATCCCCCAATAATATAAATGCTGCAATTACAATAAGTGTTATAATTGTTCCTATTATGCTATTGTTTTTTATTTTTCTTTTTGCCATTTTTCTTTTGCCCCCTTATTAACTTTTTTGCTTTAGTTATTCCATATATTTTTCATTTTTTCTTTTATTCTTTCTTCTATTTTTTTCTGTTCTTCTATATCAATTTTATAAATTCCTTTTTCGTATTTTAATACATTCCCTTCTTTTATGCCTTTTGGTAATTTTGAAATATCAATTTCTATAATTTTTCCACTTTTTCTGTTTTCACATACTGCTATATTTTCTTCTATTCTATCAACAACTAAAGTTTCTTCCATTAAATTTAACTCCTTTAATATAGACTGTATAAAATTTTCTAAATTATTTTCTTCATTGGTTATTTTAAAATTATCATTTTCTATTTGCATAAATTACTCCTTTATGCCCCCTAGAACCCCTGCTTTATTCAGAAAAATCAAATTTAGGTACATATTCTTCTTCATGTTCACCTAGATCTTGAATATATCCATTTTTTATATCTAAAGAATATAAATAGCTTTCTATTTCTTTATATTCTTTTTTAGTTATTTTTCTATTTAGCAATTTATCATCTTTAGCTTTATATGTTGGAAAATATTGTGCCATTAAGCTTATATATGTATCTTCATTAAAATTTTCTTTTATGTATTTTAATATATTTTTTGTATTAAGTAAATGATTTGGTAATATTAAATGTCTGATTATTACTCCTTTTTTTATTATTCCATTATTATCAAAAACAGGATTTCCTACTTGTTTTTGCATTTCTTTTATAGCATTTATTGCTATTTCAAAATAATTATCTATATTTGAATATTTTTTTGATATTTTATTTGAATAATATTTTAAATCTGGCAAATAAATATCTATATATCCTTTTAACATTTTTATTGTTTCAACATTTTCATATCCATTTGAATTATATATTATTGGTATATTCAATCCATTAGTTTTTGCTATCTTTATAGCCTCTATAATTTGAGGAACATACATAGTAGGTGTTACCAAATTTATATTATTAACATTCTTTTTTTGCTGAGTTACAAATATTTCTGCTAAATGCTCTATTGATATTATTTTTCCCTTTCCTTGTTGACTTATTTCATAATTTTGACAATATATACAATTTAAATTACAATTTGAAAAAAATACTGTTCCAGAGCCATTTTTTCCACTTATACATGGTTCTTCATAATGATGAATAGATGCTAGCGCAATTTTTACTTTATCATCACATTTACATCTTCCCATTTTACCATCTAATCTATTTGCTCTACACCTATGTGGACATATATTACATAATTTTAACTCTTTCATTTTCATCTTCCTATTATTAGTATTTTTTATTTATATACTTTATCTATATTTTTCTTGATTTTATCATTTTTGTTTTAATTTTACAATCATTATATTAGTTATTTTGTATAATAAATTTTTTTTAGCAAATAATATAAATGAACAATTAAAATTGTTCGTACACTTTTTTGTGTACAAGGAGGTTTTTATGTCAGATAATCATATGGAAAATAGTCAGGCAGGAAATTCTACTAATACAGTTTGGCAAATTATTGGTAGATTAATTACTGCTGGAATAGTTCTAGCAATTACAGCATTTTTTACTCCTGGATTTCAAATTAGCAATTTTTGGTCATTAGCAATAGCAACTGTAGTTCTTACAGTTTTAGACTTTTTAATTGCTAAATTTACAGGAATAAAAGCTAGCCCTTTTGGTAAAGGTTTTGTTGGATTTGTTCTATCAGCAGTAATATTATATGTTACACAATATTTTGTAGCAGGTTATGTTATTTCATGGATGGCCGCTATTATAGGTGCTTTAATCTATGGTATAGTTGATTATTTTTTACCTGGCGATGAACAAATGTAGGTTGTATACAATTTACTTTTTATACAACAAAAGATGAATAAAATGGACCTTATAATTCATTTATTCATCTTTTTATTTTATCTATTTGTAATTTTTTTATTTCAGTATTATTTATTATTTCTTTCTACATATTCATTATACAATTTTATAGCAGTTTCTGGACTATCTGAACCAGATGCATTTTTTATTGGTGCAAATTCATCTTCTCTTTTTACTCTTAATATACTCATATCATTAAAGAAACTGAATCCATCAAATATATATGATTCAAATTTATATGCATTTGGCTCTGAAACTTCAATAAACTCAGTATCTTCGTTTAAATAATTAGATTTTTTAAATGCTGTATGATATGGTAATTTTTGATCTGCTAGTTTTTCTAATGCTTTTATATTAAATAAATGACTTAAAATATTTACTTCACCATACATTAACTCACCATTGCTATCAGTTTCTACTGCCATTCTTTCTGGTAATTCTGTATATTCTATAACTTTTGGAACACCATTTAGTTTGCAAAATACGCCTACTCTTTCTTTTGCATTTTTCTTAACTACTGATTTTGAAGAAATTAAATTTTTTTCTTTTATGGTTATTCCTGTTAAAACTGGATCTACTATTTTTAATAATATATTGTCTACTCCTCCTACAAAAATCCATTCGATACCTTCTGATTTCATTTCTTGTAACAAACCTGAGTCTTTTAATGATTTATATATACTTCCATTTCCATCAGATGCTTCTTTTACTAATTTATTTTTGTCTATAACTATATTTCCATCAGTTTTTATCATAGGAACTTTTCCTTGCTTAAAGAACTTTACTTTTTCCTTTTTATATCCAAAATAATTATTTTTTTCAAGAAACTCAATTGTTTGATCATTATTATCTTCACTTGTCATTATATACCATGGAATTATAACTCCATATTTTTCATTAGCTTTTTGTAAAGACTCTACTATTATTTGAAATAAATATTTTTCTCCATTTGTTGTATCAATTTTAAAAGTGCCTTTTGGACCTTTATGTCCTAGTCTTGTTCCCTGACCTCCAGCCATTGTTATTACTGCGTATTTATTATTTTTGATTACGTCTATACCTATTTGTTTATATTCTTTAAATTGTTCTTCTGGTAAACTTTTTAAATCAGTATATTTTATATGCTCTATCTTAGTTTCATCTATTGCTGGAATTTTTTTTGCATTTTTATATAATTCTATAACTTGTTCTAAATTTATATTTTGTAATTGTTCTTCTAATTTATTTTTTTCATCTTCTGTATATTTTTTTGTCATCATATTAATGATCTCATTTTGTTCATATTTTTTTAATTTTTCTATTGTTTCCTCATACTTTTTCATTTTATCACCCTCATGTCCTTAATATTAGCATATATTTTTTTCAGTATCAAGCTTTTTATATAATATTATTTTTTTATCTTTAGTGCATATATATTTTTTTAGTTAATATAATTTATTAATGTTACATTGTACAAACAATTTCTAAGGAGGTTTTTAATGGAAAATAAATTAAAATTATACGAGGATATTGCAAAACGAACTGATGGCGATATCTATGTAGGTGTAGTTGGTCCTGTTAGAACTGGAAAATCTACATTTATTAAAAAATTTATGGATTTACTTGTTATTCCAAATATTGACAATTCATATAAACAAGAAAGAGCTAAAGATGAATTGCCACAAAGTGCTGCTGGAAAAACCATAATGACAACAGAACCCAAATTTGTGCCTAATGAGGCTGTAGAAATAAAAATTGATAATAATATATCTTTAAAAACTCGTCTTGTTGACTGTGTAGGATATTTAGTAAATAATGCTCTTGGATATTTAGAAGATGATATGCCAAGAATGGTAAAAACTCCATGGTCTGATGACGAAATTCCATTTGAAAAAGCTGCTGAAATTGGTACAAAAAAAGTTATTCAAGAACATTCCACAATAGGAGTTTTAGTAACTACTGATGGTTCTATAACAGATATTCCTAGAAATGATTACATACAAGCTGAAGAGCGAGTTGTTTCGGAATTGAAAGAATTAAAAAAACCTTTTGTAATTGTTCTAAATAGCTTTTCCCCATATTCTGATGAAACAAAAACTCTTGCAAAAGAACTTGAAAGAAAATATTCTACACCTGTTATCGCAACAAACTGTGCTGAACTTTCATTAGATGATATAAATAAAATCTTTAGCAGTATTTTATATGAATTTCCTATTGAGAGAATTAATATTAATTTTCCTCGCTGGGTTGATAATTTAGATTCAAATCATTGGTTAAAAGAAGATTTATATAAAGAAATTAAGGAAGCATTTAATGGCATTAAATTATTAAAAGAAATTAACCCTAGAATCTCAAATTTAAATAGTACTGAAATTATTTCAGAAACACGATTAAACGAAATATCTCTTGGAACTGGTGAAGTAAACTTAACTATTTATTTGTTAGATGATTTATTCTATAAAATCATCTCAGAAATTTCTGGAGTTTCTATTGCAAACGAGGGAGATCTGTTTTCTACTATAACTGAGTTTTCTAGAATAAAACATGAATATGATAAAATTTCTAATGCTTTAGATGAAGTAAAATCAAAAGGTTATGGAATTGTCACGCCTTCTATTGATGAACTTATACTTGATGAACCCGAAATGGTAAAACAAGGTTCCAGATTTGGAGTTAAATTAAAAGCCACAGCCCCATCTATTCATATGATTAGAGCTAATATAGAAACTGAAGTTTCTCCTATTGTTGGAAGTGAAAGACAATCTGAAGAACTTGTAAATTATCTTTTATCTGAATTTGAAAATGATCCTCAAAAAATATGGGAATCTAATATTTTTGGAAAAAGTTTACATGAGCTTGTAAATGAGGGCTTGCAAAGCAAATTATATCATATGCCTGAAGAAGCTCAGGGAAAATTACAAGAGACCTTGGAAAGAATTATAAATGAGGGTAGTGGCGGATTGATTTGTATTATTCTTTAATTTTTGAAATGAGTTTGTTACCTTTTCACACTTTTAAGATAGTCGAAAATAATTTACAGCTTTAGTGCTTTAAATAGCAGTCCAAATAGAATATAAATATAATTAGGTCACCATTATTATATAGAGCAATCTGAAAGTATTTATATATGCTCTACAAAAAAAGTACGAAAAGAGAATAAGCTCTTTTCGTACTTTTTATGCATATAATGCACTGCCTATTATTCCTGCATCATTTCCAAGCTCTGCAACTACAATTTTAGGCATATTTTCTTTATAAAAAATATAATTTGAATTATATAACTCTTTTTCTAATTTTTGTAATAATATATCTTTATAATAAACAAAACTTCCACCTATGCAAATTGCTTGAGGTTCTAGTAAATCTACAATGTTTGATATTCCAATACATAAATTTTCTATGTATTCGTTTATTATATTTATTATTTTTTCATTGTTTAAATTTTCTTTTATAGAATTTAATAATTTTTCTCCCTCAATTTCTTCTGAAAAATTTAAACAAGTTCTTATATCATTTTTAAATCTTCGCATTGAACCATATATTTCAAAACATCCTTTACTACCACATCTGCATGGTTCTCCATTTTTTTGTAAAATCATATGTCCAAACTCAAACCCAGAACTTCTTTTTGGTGTTATTAATTTACCATTATAAAATGCTGCTCCACCTATTCCTGTTCCTAAACATATAAATATGCAATCATTAATTTTTTTTAGTGCTCCAAGATTTTTTTCTGCCAAACCAGCACATTTAGCATCATTTTTTATATTTATTTCTATATTTGGAAATTCTTTTTTTAGTATAGATTTTAAATCATAATTAGAAATTCCTAAATTTACACTATATTTTATTTTGCTTTCTTTTACTATACCTGGAATTCCTATTCCTATTTTCTTTATAGATATATTATCCTTTTTTATCCATTCATTTATTGTATTTATTATTGTTTCTTTTAAAAAAGTTTTTATATCATTTCTTTCTTTTTGTGTGATATTTTTTTCTAATTTCTTTTGTATTTTTCCATTAGAATCTACTAATCCAATTCCTATATGGCTTCCACCTATGTCTATTCCTATATTCATATCTTTTATCCATCCTTTAATTATATCGTGTTTCATTTATAAGCTCAATCATTATGTTTCTTTCTGTTTTATTTCTTATTTCCTCATCTTTTTTTTGCTGTATTAATCCATCTTCGCCAACTATAACTCTTATGATTATTGCTGAAAAAATTAATACTACAAGTATTATTATTACCCAATTTATATATGAAATACCTTTTTCGTTTTTTAACATTTTTTACACCTCATACAATCAAATTTTCTACTATTTCTTTTATATATTTTGCAGATGTTACAGGAGCTATTTTTCCTGGTAATCCTAATGCATGAATTACATTATATCCATTTTGGTTTGCATATTCAAAGTCAACTCCACCTGGTTTTGAAGATACATCTATTATTAAAGTACTTTTATTTATTGAATTAATTTCATTTTTACCAAGTATTTGTTTTGGAACTGTATTTACTATAACGTCCATGCTAGTTAATTCTTTATAAATATCTTTTAATATATTATAACCGCACCTTTCAATATTTGCAACCTCTTCTTTTTTCGTATCTAAACAAAAAATATTTGCCCCCATTCCATTTAGCACTTTTGCTAATCTTTTTCCTACTCTTCCAAACCCTAAAATTGCTATATTGCTATCATTAATTGTTATATTAGTATTTTCAATTATTATTTTTACTACCCCTTCTGCTGTAGGTATCGTATTTTTTATTACTAAATTATTATCTTTCATTATATCTACTACTCTATTACCATTACAACTAAATTTATTTATATATTCTTCAGAAATACTGCCTGCTATGATAGTTTTGTTATGTATTAAATCTATAAATTTTTGTATATTTATTTTTTTATCTACAAGTGGAGAATATATATTTTCTGCATCTAATGAAAATGGCGTGGCTGTAATTATAAAATTGCTTTCTTTTATGCATTCTTCCATGCTCTTTTCTTCTGTTCCTAATCCAAATCTAAAAACAGTATAACCTTCTTCTTTTAATAGATTTGATAATATTAAATTTCTATTATCTCCTCCTATAATTGAAACACATTTCATAAAAATTTCATTCCTTTCTTTTTTTGAAGGACACATAGTTATAAAATTTTTTTATAACAAAAATTCCTTTTATTTAAAATAATAGTGGTCTGAAAATTTAATTTTAATCATCAGCCCACTATTATTATATTCAAATTTTGTTTAGAATTCCCTATATTTATCTAGATCTTGCTCTTTGTTTTCATTATTTTTATTTTTTATATTATTATCGTTTTGTTTCATTTTACCTATTAAATTAAATGTATCATCTAAATGTTTTTTTGTTTTTAGCTCTTGATAAGTAAGATGATATCTATATTTTTTGCCATTTCCTAATCTTATTTCATCCTTTATAGTAGAAAATATTTCTTGCTTGCATGCTTTTTTATAAATTCTGTTATCTAGCTCTATTGCAATATTTATATATCCAACAGCTTTATCTCTTTCGCCTTTCATTAATGATATTATTGATAAATAATAATATGCTTCTGGCTCAGAATCTTTATCTTGCATACAATCAAAAAATCTTGTTTCTGCTTCATCAAGTTCTCCTGTTATTAAGGCTATTTGAGCTATGTTAAGTCTTGCATGATAAAGCATTGAATTTATGGTTGCTGCTTTTTCATAATATTCTTTAGCTGTTTGAAAATCATTTAATCTTGTATATGTCATTCCTAAAGCATAATAGAGCTCATATCTTGTTGGATTATATTTTAATGCCTCTATATATACTCTTGCAGCCTGTTTAAAGTTTTCTTGATCGTATAGTATACTACCTAGTAGTTCTGATGCTTTGTAATATTCTGGTTTTTTACTTAGCAACTCCATCAACATTTTTTCAGACTCAGCTTGTTTTTCTTGATTATTTAGTAAAAATGCAATTTGATAATATGAATCATAATCTTTAGTATTTAAATCAACAGCTCTTACATATTCATCTATTGCTTCTTCATCTTTACCTTCTTTTTCATATATTTGTGCTAATAATTTATGAGCATAATAGCTATTTGGATATTTTGCAATTAGCTTAATTAATTTTCTTCTAGCATTATCATTGTCACCACTTTTGAGATTTATTTTTGCTTTCAGTATACAGAGCATTTCTGATAAAAATATACTCTTTTTTTCTAATACAACGATTATTAATGGTATAGCTACCGAAACTATGTATAACAAAATGATAATTATTTCGTTTAAATCCAAATTATTTACTATATCTATAAATCTTATAGCAATTCCTAAGAACTCCATAATTAATATATAAATATATATTGTATCATTTCTTTTTATTAATTTGCAAAATATTGTTATAAATATTACAAAAGCTAATATATAAAATATTACCTTTTCAATCATATTATTTCTGTTTCTCCTATCTTTCAAACTTTTCTTTATAATTATTTATACATTTTTCAATTATATCTTCAGCCTCTTGTCTTCCTAGCATTTTATCAATGCTTGTTTCCTTTCCTTCAAGTTGTTTATATACTTCAAAAAAGTGCATTATTTCATCTAATAGTTGTGTTGGTAATTCTGTTATATTTTTATAATTGTTTAAATATGGATCATTAACAGGTATAGCTATTATTTTTTCGTCTTCTTCTCCACCATCAATCATTTTTAATACACCTATTGGATATGTTTCCACTAAAGTTAATGGAACAATTTCTTCATGGCATATTACTAAGACATCTAATGGATCTCCATCTCCAGCATATGTTCTTGGTATAAATCCATAGTTTGCAGGATAATGTGTGGCTGTGTATAACACTCTGTCTAATTTTAACATTCCTGTTTCTTTATCTAATTCATATTTATTTCTTCCATTTTTTTGTATCTCAATAACTGATACAAAATCATCTTTTTTTATTCTTTCACCGTTTATATCATGCCAAATATTCATATAAAATTCCTCCTCTGTTTTTTGTATTCATATGTATAATTTTATTCTATATTTAATAAAAAGTCTAGCTATATAAAAAATATTTTTAAATTTGGACGGAGATTTTTGGGACGGAGATTTTTAACACAAAAATTAGAGTTTGTGGGGCTGGTTTTAATGTTTGGAAATGTGCTTTTAAATTAACCGACTATATAGTTCTAGTTTATATTATGTGCTCTAAATTAGCCGTCCGAAGGGTTAGTATATATTATTTTTTCAAATATTACTGGCTCATTCCATAGTTTAAGAAATTCTAAGCTCAATTTTGGGTGCCCCTTTCTGTGCTCTTTTCTCCAAAGTCGAAAAGTCACGAACATCCCCCCTAAATCTCGCTAAGAATTTCTAAAACTATTCCAATCACACATTAATATTTGAAAAAATAATATATACTAACTCTTCGGACTACTCTACTAGTAAAATTAAATTGTTTATTTTAAGTTATATAGTCT
>JAGBDU010000068.1 GCA_017937285.1 Clostridia bacterium | reverse complement strand
CATTAGATGTAACAAACAAACCAACAAATTTAAAAATGTACGAAAAATATGAAAATGGAAAATATTCAAGCCAAATAATGGCAAAAGATAATATAATGACAGTAGAAGGAATAATACCATTATCAGATGTAGGAACAGTACAAAATAAATACATATATTGGGAATGGCCATACCAAACAGGAAAAAACGAAAATGACATAAAAGCAAGTGATGCAATAGATACAGCCCAAAGTAATTTAGGAACAATAAACATACCAATAACAGTAAAAGCAACCCAAAGAAGCACAGGTGATGCAGGAACACCAACAATAGCAGAAAAAATAAAAGTAGGAGATACAATAACATATAGCCCAAGCGGAACATATACTTTAGATAAAGCTTATGCAACATCAGATACAACAGGAACAACAACATTAAGCAGTAGCTCAGGACAAAGTTATAATATATCAACATGGAAAGTATTAAGTATAGATAAAAGTACAGGAAATATACAAATGGTGCCATCATCACCAACAACAGGAACAGTAACATTCCAAGGAGCACAAGGATATAACAACGCAGTATATTTATTAAATAATGCATGTAGTTCATTATATGGAAATGCAAGTAAAGGAATAACAGCAAGAAGTATAACAGAAGAAGATTTTGCAGAAATAGGAGGAACAACATGGTCGAATTATAGAAATTCATATAAATACAATACTAAATATGGAAATCAATTTACAGCGAATACAACAAATAAATATTATCCGAGTATGTATAAACAAGAAATAAATAGTGTAATAGATGGAACAAAAAGCACTACAGGATATAGCCAAAGTGAGCAATCAAATTTAATAGCCAAAACAGATAATAATGCAACAAATGGATATTTACAAGCAAGTACAAGTATACAGCCATATCAAACATTTTATGATACAAAAGATTATACAACAACAGCAAATCTATTAGGAGGATATGGAAGTATATTGTTACAAAAAGGAAGTTCAACAAATTATTGGGTAGCTTCTCGCTGTGTTCATATATACACGACTAGTATTTCCTTCCGCATTCGCTTTGTGAATTCGGGCTATTTGTATGCTAACGACATGCTTTCCTCTTCCAGTTACACGGGCGGCAATGCGCATTCGATTTTCCCCGTAGTTTCTCTAAGCTCCGAGCTCCTAGAAACAACGGCAACAGATGGAACGTATAACGTAAAATAAAAGAAAATATAAACTTGAAAAGTAGAGTAAAATGGACCAGCTTAGTACACGACACTTTTTCTAAATGCTTAGAGCCACAATAGTTTCAAGACTCACAAATAAAGTCCTGTGATTGAAAAAATATAATAAAAAAATGGCATAAATTTTAATATCGTATTAGCATAAAAAATAGTAATTATGTTAATACGATATTTGCTTTATTATGTCAATAACAATAAAAAATTGCATCACAAAAAAAACATCGCCAAATTCAGATTTTATTGATTTGATTATATCAGTAGTAACAACTGATTCAGATTTAATTAGTATATATATGAAAATGGCTGTATAAAAAAGTGTCGGGTATTAAGATAAGAAAGTTCGATTTTTAAAAGAAAATATATACATAAAAATAAGTTCCAACAAAAGAGCCTCAAAAATGTATTTTTTTGAAGTTTTTATATTTTAGAAATTATTAAATATAGAATTAATAATATAATTATATAAATTACTTCTTATGAAATAATTTATAAATTAGGAATTTTTTTGAAATACATATAATATATTAGTACTAAAATAAAAACACAAAGTTAACGCTTTGTAGTATAAAAAGAAAGGACTAAGGATAATATGGATTTTGAAACAGAAAAAATATATTTAAATCAAATTGTAAGTCAAAGAAAGGAGTGTTTTTCTGCAGAAGAGAATATTATAATTCCAGATATAAAGCCTGATATTTTAAGTACAATTGATTCTTGTGGAAATATGTATATTTATAAAAAAGAAATTGTAAATGGAAGACTAAAAATCGATGGAGGAGTTCAAATATACATAATGTATTTGGCTGATAATGAGCAAAATAATATAAGATGTTTGCAAACAGTTATTGATTTTTCTCAAAGTATAGATCTAGAAGATGTTACAGATGATATAGATTTTGACTGTAATTTAAATATTAAAAATATAGAATGCAAAATCTTAAATGGTAGAAAAGTGAATGTAAAAGTTACTATAGAGGCAGAAATAAAATTGTTCTCTAACCAAGAAAAAGAATGTGTAAAATCTATAAATAATATTGAAAAAATACAAATGATTAGTGATTCTATCAAAATAAATTCTTTAAAAGGATGCGGAGAAACAGTTACTACTGCAAAAGATACGATTTCTGTAGAAGATAATTTGGCAGATATATTAGGAAGTGAAATAAATGTAAAAAACAAAGATATAAAAATAAGTTATAATAAAGTTTTATCAAAAGCTGATGTTATGGTAGAAATTTTATATTTGACAGAAGACGAGAGAATTAATTGTGTAACAGCGCAAATTCCTATAATGGGATTTATCGATATTCAAGGTGTATCTGATAATGAAATTTGTGATACTAATTATGAAATTAGAAATATTACTATAAGACCAAATAATGTAGAGGAGCATTCTATTTTTATAGAGATAGAATTTGCAATAAAATGTAATGCTTACGAAGAAAAAGAAATTAATTTAATACAAGATTTATACAGCCCAGAAGAAGAAATTACAATGAATCAAGAGTGTGTAAATTTAATGCAAAATAAAACTAGTATAACTGATTTTTGTAATGTTCAGGAAAAAGTCAATATCTCCGAAATTAAGGGAAATAAAATTTATAATGTTAGGGTTTCTACAAATATTATTAAACAAAATATATTGAATAATTCTATTTCATACGAAGGAGAGCTTATTTTTAATATTTTATTTGAATCAAGTATAACAAATAGAATGGAAGTAAAAGAGCAAAGAATAACTTTTACACATAATATTAATTCAGATAAAATAAGTAAAAATTCTTTAATAAATACAACAATAGAAATAGTATCAAAAGATTTTATTTGTATGCCAGATAATACTATAGATATAAGAATTAATATGAATTTTATAGTTGGGTTATGTACAACAAATAGTTTAAACATTGTAAACAATATAAAAATCGAAAAGGATGCAAATAAAACAAAATATAGTAGTTTAGTAATATATTTTGTAAAAGAAGGGGATACATTATGGAAAATTGCGAAGAAATTTAAAAGTACAATAGAAGAAATTGCAAAAATAAATAATCTTGATGATATTGATAAAATAAATATAGGAGAGCAATTATATATTCCTAGATATGTATATACCAAAATATCATAATAAAATGGAAAAAATTTATTCGAGAAAAAGAATAAGTATTCCCAAGTTTAAGTTAAATAAAAATAAGGATGTTAATAAAAAAAGTAAAGTTTTAATTAAAATAATTGTTATGTTAATTATTGAAATAGTAGTTGCAAAAAATATAATAAATGCAGTTAATCCTATTATAAATACGCAATGTGTGAATAAAGCTAAAAGTATAGCTACAATTGTTTCTAATGAGCAAGCAACTGTTGTGATGGAAAATTATAAGTATGAAGATTTAGCTGTTATAATAAAAGATGATAATGGAAAAATTCAAATGATAAAGTTGAATATAATCCCTGTGAATGAGATTATTTCTGATGTGGCTATTAAGATTCAGGAGAAATTAAATAATGTAGAAAATTCAAGTTTTGGAATAAGGTTAGGAAGTTTTTTTGGAATAAAATTAATTTCAGGTGTAGGTCCTAATATACATATAAGAATGTCTACAATTGGTAATGTAGAAACAGATTTAAAATCTGAATTTAAAACTGCAGGAATTAATCAAACTTTACATCAAATTTATTTGGAGATAAATTGCCATGTTTCAATATTAACCCCTTATGATAGTACAACAGAAACAATAAAAAATCAGGTATTGATTGCAGAGTCAATAATTGTTGGAGAAATACCTCAAAATTATTATAATTTTGAAGGAATTGATAAGAGCAGTGCGATAGATGTGATTGAATAATGCTCGGGGACGGAGATTTCGGGGACGGAGAATTTCGGGGACGGAGAATTTCTCCGTCCCCGAAATCTCCGTCCCCGAAATCTCCGTCCCCGAAATCTCCGTCCCCGAAAATCTCCGTCCCCGAAATCTTCCCGTTCCCGAAAAAAGGTATTGAAAATACCAAAAAAATTGGGTATAATGTATTGAAATTAAAGAAGAAAGGAAGTAATAAAATGACTGAAAAAATAGTACCAATTACATTGCTTACAGGATACTTAGGAGCAGGAAAAACAACTCTTATAAACCATGTTTTAAATAATCAAGAAGGATACAAAGTAGCTGTAATTGTAAATGACATAGGAGAAGTTAATATAGATGCAGATTTAATAGGAAAAGGTGGAATTGTACAAGAAGAAGATTCCAGCTTAGTACCATTATCAAATGGATGTATTTGTTGCACTTTAAAAGTAGATTTAATGCAACAAATAGTAGATATAATCAAAATGAAAAAATTTGATTACATATTAATAGAAGCAAGTGGAATATGTGAACCACTTCCAATTGCTCAAACGATAACAGTATTATCTGAGCAAACTGAAAGCTATGGTCTACCTAAAATATGTAGATTAGATAATGTTGTAACAGTAGTAGATGCATTACGTTTAAAAGATGAATTCAATTGTGGAGATAATTTAGTAAAAGAAGATATAGAAGATGAAGATATTGAAAATTTACTAATTCAACAAATAGAATTTTGTAATAAAATAATTTTAAATAAAGTTGATGAATTATCAGCAGAAGAATTAAATGAAATAAAAGCTATAATAAAAAGATTACAACCAAAGGCAGAAATAATAGAAACAAATTATGGAAAAGTAGATGTAAATAAAATATTAGATACAAATTCATTTAACTTTGAAGAAGCATCAATGTCTGCAGGCTGGATAGAAGAGCTAAATAGAACCGATAATGAAGAAGAAGATCATGAAGGCGAAACTGAAGAATATGGAATTGGAACTTTTGTATATTATAAAAGAGCTCCATTTAACAAAGATAAATTTGATAAATTTGCAAGCAATTTTCCATCTAATATAATAAGATGTAAAGGTGTTTTATGGTTTGCGGATGAACCAGAATCTTCATATGTATTTGAACAATCAGGAAAACAAGTACAAGCATTTTGCGCAGGAGAATGGGTAGCATCATTTAATAAAGAAGAGCAAAAACAAATAATTGCACAAAATCCAGATATATTGAATGATTGGGATGATAAATATGGTGATAGAGTTATAAAATTAGTATTTATTGGTCAAAAAATGGATAAGCAAGAAATTATTGCAGAATTAGATAATTGCGTTGAAGAGTAAATTTTAGTGAACTTTAAGGAATGTCCCCAAAGTTCATAAAAGGGGGAATTATAAATAAAAAAATATGAGTTTATATTAAAAGATTTAGATTGTGCTGATTGTGCTAATAAAATTCAAAAAGAGCTATCTAAACATATTGAATTACGAAATGTAAATGTAAATTTCAATACACTAAAGCTAGTATATGAGACAGACAAATTATCAAAAACAGATGTAGAAAAAATGATACAAAGCGTAGAGCCTGAAGTTACATTAGTTGAGAACAAAAAATATGAAAGTAGAACAAGTAAAAAACAAAGTTCAATACTAGAAATTATAAGGTTAGTAATAGGAATTACTATTTCTTTATTAGGAATTTATTTACCAATGCCTAAGGTAGTTGGAATAATAGTTTTAATAATCGGATATTTAATTTTGTTATACAGAACAATAAAAAATGCAGTAAAGCTATTTATATCTAGTAAAAAAATAAATGAAAATTTTTTAATTACAATATCTGTAATTGGTGCATTTTTAGTTGGAGAGCAAATGGAAGGTTTAATGGTTATTACTTTATACGAAATTGGTAAAATATTAGAAAGCAAAGCAATAAATAAAACTCGTAAATCAATATCAGAGCTAATGGACATTAGACCAGAATATGCAAATTTAAAAATTAGTGAAAACGAAGGAAAGCAAGTATCTCCAAATGAAGTAAAAATAGGTGATACAATTATTATAAAACAAGGAGAAAAAGTTCCAATAGATGGTATAGTAACAAAAGGAAGTGCATCATTAGATACTTCATCATTAACAGGAGAAAGTTTGCTTTACCATGTACGTGAAGGTGATGAGGTTTTATCTGGAAGTATAAATGAACAAGGTTTGATAGAGCTAAAAGTTACAAAGGATTATGAAAATAGTACTGTAAGTAAAATATTAGAGCTTGTAGAAAATGCTACAGATAAAAAAGCAAAAACAGAAACTTTTGTTAATAAAGCATCAAGGATTTATACACCAATAGTAATTTTATTAGCAGTAATAGTTGCTATAATTTTGCCAATCATAAGTAAAGATATTACATATAGTGAAAGTATTTATAGATCATTAATTTTTCTAGTAATATCATGTCCATGTGCAATAGCAATATCCGTACCACTTAGCTATTTTTCAGGAATTGGAAAATCATCAAAATCTGGAATTTTGGTAAAGGGTAGTGATTATTTAGATATATTAAAAAATGTAAAAGAAATAGCTTTTGATAAAACAGGCACTCTTACTAAGGGAAAATTTGAAATTAGAAAAGTAGATGTATATGATAAATCATATACTGAAGATGATATTTTAAAATATGTAGTGATGGGAGAAAGTTTTTCAAATCATCCAATTGCAAAATCCATTTTAAAACTTGTAAATATAGAGTTTAATAAAGAAGATGTAAAAGAATTTAAAGAAATTTCAGGTAAAGGATTAAGTTATAATTTTAATGAAAATAAAATTCTAATTGGAAACAGCAGTTTAGTTAATTATGATAAAGATAAAACAGAAGGCACAAAAATTTTTGTCAAACTAAACAATGATGTAATAGGAGCTGTAAGCTTAGCAGATACTGTAAAAGAAGGAACTAAAGATGCTTTAGATAAGTTAAAAGAAAGAGGTATTAAAGTTAAAATTTATACAGGCGACAATCAAAGAATTGCAGCAAGAGTTGCAGACGAATTAGAAGTAAAAAATGTAGAATCAGAAATGCTTCCAACAGATAAATATAAAGCATTAGAAAAATTACTTAAAAAATATAAAAATACAAATAAGAAAGTTGCTTTTGTTGGCGATGGAATAAATGATTCACCAGTGCTAGCATTAGCAGATGTTGGAATCTCTATGGGGGGAGTTGGATCTCAATCTGCAATAGAAGCTTCTGATGTTGTAATAATGACAGATTCTATTGATAAATTAAATGAAGCAATTGATATTTCTAAAAAAACTAATAAGATTATAAAACAAAATTTAATATTTGCAATAGCTGTAAAAATTTTGATATTGGCATTAAGTACAATTGGAATGGCTCAAATGAGCTTAGCAGTTTTTGCAGATGTTGGAGTTACTTTAATTACAATTGTTAATACTTTAAGGATTTTAAGATAGATTTTATATGTAAGATGGAGTGAGAATCTTAATTTTATGTAGTTTTTTATTATTATAAAAGAGAAGTTAAAATATTAATTATTTATGAAAAGGAAGAAGTTTAGCATAAAAAATTTCTTCTTTTTTTATTTGTGGGTATTTATATAAAAAATAAAACGCCATAGAAAGAACTTCTATGGCGTAGGTTTGATAATTTAGTTTGTTGGACTGCGACCTTTTGCGTTGTCTGCAATTGCAGATATTCTACAAGCAGACAATGTGATTGTAAGCGAAAAGATTACTACCAACAATATAAGTATTTTGCAAACCATAATGAAACCTCCTAGTTGTTTATATTCCTTATTATATCACATAATTATGAGATTGTAAAATTAATTTCATCATGTTATAATATAAATGCAAAAAAATCGAAAAAAGGAATAATATGATGAAAAATAATAAAAAAGGAAAAATATTAAAAATAGTATTAACAATTGCATCAATTGCATTATTTGTAGGATTAATTATATACTTATTACCAACTATTAAGGGAATTGTTACACCAGATGGAAGAATAGTATTTAAAGAAAAATTAGATAGTATGGGTATTGGAAAATTTTTTGTAATGTTAGCATTACAGTTAGCACAAATTTTATTAGTTGTGTTACCAGGAGAGCCATTAGAAATACTTTCAGGCATGTGTTTTGGAACATTTTGGGGTACAGTTTTTATATTAGGAACAGTTTTTATGAGTACAGCTTTAATTTTCTTTTTGGTGAAAAAATATGGTAAATCATATGTGGAACAATTTTTCAAAAAAGAAAAATTAGATAAAATCGAAAATAGTAAATTTTTTAGAGATTCAAAAAATATAGAATTAGTGATGACTATACTGTTTATAATACCAGGAACGCCAAAGGATTTGCTAGTGTATTTAGGTGGTTTATTACCAATAAAACCATTAAGATTTATTTTAATATCGACTTTTGCAAGATTTCCATCTGTGATTTCTTCTACTTTAATGGGAGCAAGTATTTTAAAGGGGAATTTGAAAATGAGTATATTAATATATATACTTACGTTTGTAATTGCTATGGTTATAATTTTTATATTAAATAAATTTGATAAAAACAAAGTGACCAAAGATGCAATAGATGCTATAAAATAAGGTTATCGGGGACGGAGATTTCGGGGACGAAAATCTCCGTCCCCGAGATTCTCCGTCCCCGAGATTCTCCGTCCCCGAAAAAAATAAATTAGTTCTAGATTTTTATATATTCTTATGATAATATAAGAAAAAATAAAGAAGGGAAGTAGTGTAAAATGAAAATATCTATATTAGGATCAACAAAACCAGAATATATACTAAGTAAAGAAGAAGCAATTAAATTTGGAGGTAAATCAGCAGGGATTTGTTATATGCCAGATGATATAAATGTTTTGCTTTCAGAGCCAGAGGAAAAAACATTAAAAAGAGCTAACATGACTTTAAATTCAGGACACCATAGTGTATTTGATCACACATCATATAATTTAATTTTAGAACGAATTCCTAAAATTTTAGCTATGATTTTAAATAATGAAGGAATGTATACAACATCTGAAAAATCTGCTAGATACACAAAAATGACTCCGTCTAAAAGAGAGGAAAATTTGTATGAAAAATGGCTTGAAATTTATAAAGTAGAAATTTCTAAACAGTATTCTGAAATAGATGAAAAAAGGGTAAAAAAATTAGCACAAGAAAATGCAAGAGGATTAATTAGTGTATTTACACCAGCAACTACAATGGAATATACTGTAAGTTTAAGACAATTAAATTATATAGTTCAGTGGTTTAAAGATTATATAAAAAATGAACCAGACACTGACTTTAATGTTCAATTAAAACCGTATTTACAAGAATTTATAGACAGTATATCTGACTATATAATTCCTGAACTAAATTCAGATGCAAAAATGAGAAAAATATCATTATTTGATGAAAGAGAAAATCGTAAAGAAGAATTTGGTGAAAACTATTGCACTACATATGAAGGTACTTTTTCACAACTTGCACAAGCTCAAAGACATAGAACTTTACAATATAAAATGAGATTATTAAATGAGGTAAAATTTTATGTTCCAAAAATTATAGAGCACAATGATAACCTAAAACAAGAATGGCTTAATGATATAAATAGCTTAGCAGATTTATATCCACAAGGAATGCTTGTAAAAATAAATGAAAGAGGAACTGTAGAAAACTTTATTTTAAAATGTAAAGAAAGAATGTGTGGATGTGCTCAATTGGAAATAATGGATCAAACTTACGAAATTCTACAAAAATATATAAATAATACAAAAGATTCTAATGAAGAAGTATATAATTATTTATTACCATATAGCAAAGGAGCTCGTTGCACATATCCAGGATTTAAATGTACATCTCCTTGTATATGGGGAGCAAAAAATTCTTTGACTAGAAAGATATAACAGAAAAAAGAAAAACGGAAAACGATTTATTTATGATAATTGCATTAGTGGAATTGCGAATTGAGAAGCAATTATGAAAAATAGAATATATTGAATAAAATTTAATATTATAAGCAAAATAATAATATTGACGTACATTAAAGCGTATGCTATAATATATTTATATTAAGGGAGGTGCTGAAAAATGACCAATGTTAATATAACAAGTTTTAGAAAAGATATTTATAAATTATTAGAAAATACAATTAAATACAATGAACCAATTAATATATCAACAAAAAATGGAAATGCTATAATCTTGTCAGAAGAAGATTATAACAGCTTAATAGAAACAGTGTATATTGAGTCTATTCCTAGATTAAAGAAAGAAATTTTAGAAAGAGCACATGACAGTGAAGATGAATTTGTAAGTGAAGACGAGGTGGAATGGTAATGTACACAATAGAATATCATAAAAGAGCTTTAAAAGATATACAAAAATTAAAACAAAACAATTTAGAAAATAAAGCTAAACAATTAGTAGATTTAATAAAAAAAAATCCTTTTCAAAATCCACCACCTTATGAAAAATTAATTGGAGATTTATCAGGTTTATATTCTAGAAGAATAAATATACAACATAGATTAGTATATCAAGTATTAGAAGATAAGAAAACAGTAAGATTATTAAGTTTATGGTCACATTATGAAAATATTTAACTTTATATATTACCAAAAAATAAATAAAGTATTAAGTTTAAAAGAATTGTTGAATCAAACAGTTCTTTTTTATTAACTAATAAATAGTTACTATCTACAGCTAAAAAATAAGCCGTTCCAAAGATATTATAAAAAATAACTGTGAATTATAACAATAAATACAAAAATAAACAATTTAAAAATTTATCAATTTTCTTAAAGTTTCCACTATGTATAAATTTACAAAAAAAGCCAATAATAATACCATAAATTTATTATGGAGGTATATATATGAAAAGTTATTTATCAATTGAGTCAATTCATGCGGTGGAAATTTTAGATTCTAGAGGAAATCCAACTATACAAGTAGAGGTTGAGTTAGAAGATGGAAGTGTTGGAAAATCTGCCATTCCTTCAGGTGCATCAACAGGAAGCTTTGAAGCAGTAGAGCTTAGAGATGGAGACGAAAACAGATTTAATGGAAAAGGTGTCTTAAAAGCTGTAGAAAATATTAATTATACAATAGCAGAAGAATTAGTTGGAGAAAATGCATATGACCAATTTGAAATAGATAATATTTTAATAGCATTAGATGGAACAAATAACAAATCACGACTAGGCGCAAATGCAACACTTGGAGTGTCTATTGCAGTAGCAAGAGCAGCAGCAGAATCTTTGGGAATGAGTTTATATAATTATTTAGGTGGAATAAATGGAAGAATGTTACCACTTCCAATGATGAATATTTTAAATGGTGGAAAGCATTCTGACAACAATATTAGTATACAAGAATTTATGATAGTTCCAGTTGGTGGAGAAGATTTTAGTGAATATATGGAAATTGGTGTGAAAGTATATCAAAGCTTGAAATCTGTATTAAAGAAAAAAGGATATTCAGTTGGAGTTGGTGATGAAGGTGGTTTTGCACCTAATTTACCAAGTGATGAACTTGCATTAGATTGTATAATGGAAGCTATAAAAGAAGCGGGATATATGGCAGGAAAAGATGTTGCAATTGCACTAGATATAGCAGCAACAGAAATGTACGATGAGGCAAGAAAACAAGAAAAAGAAGGATATTTATTTTGGAAAACTAATATCTTAAAAACAAAAGAAGAGATGATAAGCTATTTAGAAAATTTAACAAAAAAATATCCAATTATATCAATAGAAGATGGGTTAGCAGAAGATGATTGGGAATCTTGGAAAGAGCTAACAAACAGAATAGGAGAAGAAGTTCAATTAGTTGGAGATGACCTATTTGTTACAAATATAGATAGATTGGAGCATGGAATAAAAGAAAATGTTGCAAATTCAATATTAATAAAACCAAATCAAATAGGCACAGTAACAGAAACGCTAGATACGATAGATCTTGCAAAACAAAGCGGATACAGAATAATAATCTCTCATAGATCAGGAGAAACAGAAGACACATTTATAAGTGACTTGGCAGTGGCTGTAAATGCAGGACAAATAAAAACAGGTGCACCTTGTAGAACTGATAGAGTTGCGAAATATAATAGATTATTAACAATAGAAGATGAATTGTGATGTATATATGACTTAAAATTCATAATTGGTAATATTTAGCCAATAAAAAAGACTTGTAATATTTACACTACAAGTCTTTTTTTCTGGTTTAGTTAGCTAATAGTATATGTTATATTTTTATGGAGAGTATTTAGAGCAAATGAAAATAGAATGTTACAGTTGAATTGTAAAAGTTAATGTAAGATATAATTTTACAGTTCACTTCCTTAGCAAAACATATTGACAATTTTACATAATATGATATACTATATATCTATTAAAAGGAATACACCTTTTTAAATTCGCTACTATAAATGTTGTGAATGACACAGTAAAATCTTCAAATCAAGACAATTGTCGAGGAGGAAATTATAATGAAGAAAAAAAGAAGCGTTGCAGTAAGAATGGGCAGATATTTAGGACGGACTATAAACAAAAAAGAAGTAAAACATGTATTACGATTGGGAAAATCCAAAAGTCTTAGTGTATACAATGTATGCATAAATGAAGGTAGCAATTACAAATACGTATTTTACTGTCCGCAATTTGATGCATTATATGGAAAAAATGTAGCTTTCAAAGAAATAATTCTTACTAAAAAAACATTTTGCATTTACCAAAAAGGTGAATACACTAAAGTTGGATCAAATCTGATTGTATGGTAAAATTTAAACTTCATTATTAACCCTGTTACGTTATACGTTTCAGGGAATTTTTTATTTTATATAACCCCAGTTATGCTGCGGGATTGTTATATGTAATTATTTTATTATTTTGTCAAATAATCCCTTTTCTACTACTATAAAAAATGGCTGTGAACATTAGCAAACTATTAGTTATAGTTCAGGTGCCTTAAGATAAGCCGTTCAAAGGAATATAAATATAAAAAATTATTTAGTGATGAAGGATTCCTTACATAGCAAAGCACTTCTAAGCATACAGTCATGGCACTCCCATGGTCACACAAGGGCTCCTCCATATCCTGTATACCTAAGAAGTTCTATTGCTATTCCAGTCACCATTCACACTAAATAATTTTTTATATTTATATTCCTTTGAACTCCTCT
>JAGBDU010000019.1 GCA_017937285.1 Clostridia bacterium | reverse complement strand
TATTATTGTTATTATTATTGTTACTATTTTCGGTATCATCACTATTATCTGTATTGATATCTTCTTCCTCTATGGTTTCAACTTTTCTTCCAAACTGTTTATAAATATCAACGTTTCTCATTGCTCCGCCCTTTTCAAGAACAAATTTCATGTAATAATTTCTTGTATTATTTTCGTATTTTGAGTATATCTCATTTGCAGAAAATCCTATTTGAGAACCATTTCTTACATTTATTATAGAATATAATCCATTTTCTACATCTGTTAAAAATACTATTCCATCATCTCCATCTTGAAGCTCTGGTAATATTATTACTCCATCTCCTGAACCTGTTTCACCTAAATTACATCCTATACCTGGATATTGTGGTGTTATTAATAACCTACCTTCTGTTGAAACAATTCCCCAACGATCATCTATTTTTACTGGAATATATTTATTATTGATTACATATTTGTTATTCATATCTTTATATAATTTATCCCCAAGACCTATCTCTTGATATTCTGATTTTAGTACAATCTCTATTTCGTCTCCAATTAATCTAATTATACCATATTTACCATTTTCTTTTATTAGATATAATTCCTCATTTTCGTCCATTTTTCTTATTAATTGGTAATTTTGACCAACCTTTACAGTTGCTTTACCTTGGTTGTTTAAATCTAATTTTAATATTCCTTGCTTATAATCATCAGCAGTTGTTACAATTAATGTACCTGAACCTTCTATAAATCTGATATCAGAATATATACAACTTACAACATAGTCGCTTTCTGAATAATTATAATAATTAGCTATTCCGTAACAATTATCTGAATTTTGTATTAATACTAGTCCGTACTTTAATAATTTTTTATTTGAATAACTACAGTTATCTCCAATTACAGCATTTTTTACTATATTAGATGCTATTTTTTCTAAAGCGTCTAATGTATAGATTTTTACGGTTTTTGTTGATTGGTCATAACTAAAGTTTACGTTAAATCCTAGTTCTATTGCATCTTGTTTAGCATATATTTCACCATCTATATATTTAACACCATTTTCTATTTCAAAATATTCATATTCTGTAACTTTTTTTATATCTTCTTCTGTTTTTTTAGATGTTGTTTTGTTAGCTGTTGTCTCAATTCCAGTTTCTTGTTGTTCATCTACAATTACAGCTTTATATATTTGCGAAGAATTTGAAATATATGATGTATATTCATTATTTGTTTTTATGTAACATTTTGTTGTATCCTCGCCTTTGTTTTTATATTCGTCATTAAAGAATTCTACACCTAGTAATGCTGATAATTTTTTTATTGATACATAAACTTGATTATTTTCATCTACATATATATTTTTTTTATCACTCATATAAAACAGTCCTACAGGAATCTCTTTGTTTTCTTCATTTACTTGCAATTTTAGTGTATTATTATTTTTTACTGTTGTATAAATTAATATAATAATCGCTATTAATATTAAAACTGCAATTGAAATTATTATAATTTTTACCATCTTTTTTTTATTTTGACTTTGCTCTAGTTCTTCATTTTCATCTATTAAGTTCATACTATTCTCCCTCTTTTCTTTGGTCTTTTTTTTTTATTTTAATCTATCCTATATAGATTGTCAAGTATATCAATTACTTCTTTCTTCTTATAATCCATCCATTTTTTACATTTATTGGAATCTCTAGTTTTACACTTTGTCCTGCTTTTCCTGGATTTACAAATTGTATTTCTTCATCAGTATCTGCGTCCCATAAATTTTCGATTTTAAACTCATATGGCTCTGTTTTATTTGGTATTATTACTTCTAATATATCACCTACATTTAGTTTGTTTTTTATCTCTACTAAAATTTTATTATTTGAGCTATCTATTATTTTTCCTCCAAATTCATAATTTGGATTATATTGTTTTCCTTCATATTCTTGAAAATCTTTATTGTCTCTATCATTAAAATAAAATGTGGTTAATCCTCTAGTTTTAGTTTTTTCTAATTCTTTTATATATTTTGTATAATCATATTTTTCGGGATTTTCAATATAGTCATCAATTGCATTTCTATATGCATTTACAACTGATGCTAAGTAATATTCTGTTTTTAATCTCCCCTCTATTTTTAAGCTATCTACTCCCATTTCGATTATTTCTGGTATTTCTTTTATTAAACATAAATCTTTTGAAGAAAATATATATGTTCCTTTATCGTCATATTCTACTGGCATTAAATTTCCTGGTTTATTATGTTCCTCTACATAAACATTATATGCCCATCTGCAACTTTGTGCACAATCACCTAAATTAGCACTTCTTCCTGCTAAAAAATCACTTAAAAAACATCTGCCAGAATATCCGAAACATATTGCTCCGTGCACAAATATTTCTGTTTCTAAGTCTTTTGGTGTATTTTTTATGATTTCTTTTATTTGATTTTTATTTAATTCTCTACCTAATATTACCCTTTTGGCTCCATTTTTGTTCCAAAAATTTGCAGTATGACTACTTACTATATTAGCTTGAGTACTTATATGTACTTCTACATTTGGTGCTTCTTTTTTTATTATTTCTACAATTCCACCATCTGCAACTATTACAGCATCAACCTTTAGCTTTTCTAACATTCTTGCTTGTTTTGTTATTTCTTCATAATTTTCATCCCATGCATATATATTTATTGCTGTATACACTTTTTTTCCTATACTATGTGCATATTTTATTGTCTTTTCTAAATCATTATCCTCCATCTCTGCTCTTGTTCTTAGTGATAATGATGATGTTCCTGCATATACTGCATCAGCACCATACAAAAAAGCAGTTTTAGCTTTTTCAAATGATCCAGCAGGTGCCAATAATTCTGGTTTTTTCATCAAAATTCATTCCTTCCTTTTCTTCGTTTGTAAAATTATAGCATAAAAAATATATAATATCTATAAATTAGTAAAAAAAATTAGCTATTAAAATGAAATTTTAATAGCTAATTTTTTTATTATTTTACATATTTTTCTATATTACTTTTATTTAAATCCAGTACAATACTTTCCTCATCTATAGACTCAGTTCTACTTTTAAATGCACCATAAGATATAACATTTCCATTTAATGTTGGTACTTCTCCTGAAGCTCCATATTCAATAAATCCTTCACTAGTAATTGTATTTAACGAAATATCATCATCTGAGTCACCATTATTCAAATATTGTCTGAAGTTTCCAAGGACTAATATATTATTTTTTGCATCAACAGAAATAGTTTTATGGTTATTTGATACTGTTTTTTTCTTTACTTGTACTTTATTATCTTTATAAAATACTAAAACAACAGTATGATTTCCATTAACATCTGAATCAACTATATAAGCTGGGCTTTCATCTATATCGCTAATTTTTATGAATTTATTTTTTGCATTTTCTGATGATATATTTTTATTTAACCAATTAGTATCACTTAAACATTTTTTTATTGCTTCATTTGCAACATACATATACTCACCTAAATCACCTTGGGTTTCATCTTCGTCATATGGAATTTCATTATTTTGAATTTCATTATTTTGAGTTTCATTATTAACTACATTTTCTTTATTTATACTGTTTTCACTACTTAAATTAGCCATTGATTCTATCTTAGCTAATCTGTTTTCTAGCTCTCCATTTTTGTTTTTTTCTTTTTGCAAAGAATCATATAAAAACCAACCTCCTATACCAACTCCAACAATAATTAAAGTAATTAATACTGCGTAAACAATTTTTTTCATTTTTTATTTTTCTCCTTTCGTTAATATATCAAAATTATATTGCTATTTTTTTTTTATTTGCAATATATTATTCTAAAAAAATTTCAAATATCGTTTAATGATTGTTTCAATTCACAGCTAAAAATAAGCCGTTCCAAAGGGATTATTTTATAAAAAATGACTGCGAATAATAACTAATGATTTGTTAAAAGTTGTTATTCAAGGATTATATTATTATTTTTACTTTTTCATCAATTTAATTGTTTCTTTTGCTATATTTTAATTTAGTTGCCATTCCACCTCTTATGTGTCTTTCAGCTTTATTCTCATCTAATATTTCTCTTACTTCTGAAGCCAGAGCTGGATTTATTTTTAAAAGCCTTTCAGAAACATCTTTATGTACCGACGTTACTTTTCGTAACGATAGGATTAATGTCATTAAAATTAGTTATAACAGCTGGTGTACTGCCTATTTCATTTAATAGTTTTAATCTTACTTCAACATTTGAATCACTATCAACTTCAATTACATCTATAATTGTTTTTAACATTGCATTTGTAATTGTTTGATTATTTAATATGTCATCTACTGTTTTTATTGTTTTTGTTAATTCTTTTTCCAGTACATCTTTTTCTTTTATTTCAGAAGTAATTAATTTTAACTCTCGCTCCAATCTTGCAATATCTTCATTTAATGGATTCGTATATTGTTTTAATTCTTGTATGTTAATAACTTCGTTTTGGAACATTTCCATATATTTTTGCTTTTTAGTAGTAACTTTTTCTATTTCTTTAAGTAAACTTTCTTCACTTCGTTCATTGCTCTGTCTTAATTTTGTGATTTTTTCAAACTCTTTTTCAACTGCTTTCATAAAGTTCTTTTTGTTTGAGATTATACTTTTTAGATATTCTTTTATTGCATTTAGGAGTTCTTCTTCATCAATTACTGTTGTGTTAGGGCAATGATTTACTCCCATCGAATTTCTTCCACTACATACCCATCTTATATATTCTGGTCCATCTTCTTTATATTTTCTTTTTATTCTTCTAAATGAATAACCACAATGTTTGCAATATATAAGTGTACTAAATACATATTCTGTTTTTTCTCTTTTATTGTTTAACTTAAATTCGTTTGACCTTTGCGCAAGTATTTCCTGTGCTCTATTAAATAATTCATCTGATATAATTCTCATTTCAGGTCTTTCTACAACTATCCATTCTTCTTCTGGCAAATCTTTTCTTGTTCCTGTTATAAAATCTGTTACTTCTGATTTTTTATTTGTTACTCTACCAGTATATATTGGATTTTTAAGCATTCTAACAATAGAAGTTTGTACCCATTTTGATTTTGTTTTCTTTGTTCTTATACCTCTATCATTTAATTCCCATGCAATTTTTGTTGTTCCAATTCCTTTATATACATAGCTTTCAAATATTTCTTTTACAATTTTCGCTTCTTCTTCATTTATTTTTAAAGTATATCTTTCATCTGGAATTTTATCATATCCAAATACCAGATTAGGCACTCTTCCTTTTTGTGCAGTAATATCTTTACCGAATTTAACCC
Organism: Clostridia bacterium; assembly: GCA_017937285.1. Lineage (GTDB taxonomy): Bacteria > Bacillota > Clostridia > TANB77 > CAG-508 > CAG-492. Next base: position 24,478 of record JAGBDU010000019.1, on the reverse strand, counting down.
TTTTAGACATATTAGCACTTTCTTGTTGCGCCATTGCTCCTAAAATGGTTAATATAAATTCAGAGCCACCTTCCATAACTTCACCATTGTTTAGAAAGTCTACTTGAACACCATATGATTTTAATTCTCTTACACTTTGAAGTAAATCAACTGTATTTCTTGCAAAACGGCTTACGTCTTTTACAACTACTTTATCAAATTTCTTAAGTTTAGCATCATGCATCATTTGCTGAAATTGTTTTCTGTGTTTTATTTGCTTTCCTGATATTCCTTCATCTGCATATAGCTTGTACAATTCATAACCGTTCTTTTTGGTAAATTCATTAAAAAACTCTATTTGTTTTTCAAGAGAATCTATTTGTGCTTCTTTTTCAGTTGATACCCTACAATATGCTGCAATTTTCATAACATCACTACTTTCTTTTTACTTTTCAGTCACTTCATTTTCGTTCTGTTACATTTTAGCATATCAGTTTCAAAAAAGCAATAAAAAGTACAAAAAAAACCACTCCTGCATTTAGGAATAGCTTTTTATAATTTGTTCATCTACGCATTATTTGTCGCAAGTAGAGTTGCGAGTTACATCTGTTCACCTGTGCATTTATTTATCGCCAACAGGGTGGCGAGTACATTTGAATTTTAATAATTATTTATTTAATAATATCTTTTCCATTTCTATAATATTATAAAATGGAATATTAATACCTTGTTCTGCTTTCATTATTACTTGTCTTGAGTAAGCTATAATTTTGTTTCTTACATTTAGTGCTATTTCAACATCTTTGTTTTCTGTAACATATTTCTCTAATATATATTCTTCAGTTGTTGGAAATATATTTTGAATTAAAAATACAGCTTTCTTTCCAACTACTTCACCAAAAACAAAATTGTATACTCTATGTTGTCTTTGTTTTTTATATTCATATATTTTCTGGTATTTATCATATTTAGTTGAAATTGGAACAAACCAAATAATTTCTTTATTATATTTATCTCTAAAACAAAAATAACATGGTCTCTTTTTTCCATTTTCTTTGTTTAGCATTAATCCATAATCTTTAAATACATCAAAAAATTCATCTTTTATAAAATAAAATTTTCCATCTTCTATTATCATTTTTATTGCAATTCTCCTTTTATTAAAATAGGAGATCTAAATAATTTCTAGACCCCCCATTTTCCTATAATTAACATTTTTTCACCTACTCATTTATATTCCGCAAGTAGGGGTGCGATTAACATTCTTTCATTCACAAATTTATATCTCGCAAGTGACGTTGCGATTCACATTTTTAATTATAGCAGATATTAAATATCTACTACTATTATATTCATTATACAAACTTTTTATTAAAATATCAAGACTTTTTGTAAAAATTTTTCTATATTTTTTGTCATTATAATTCAATTTCATCTTCTATTTCTTTGTGAGAATTTTGATAAGTATTTGAATTGTTGTAGTCAAATTTTATATTTTCATCATTCTCATCCAAATTATAAGCAAGAACTCCAGCCATAGCTTGTACAATTTGTTCTTCATTATTAGGATTAATAAATGTAATATTCAAACTCTTTTTCAAAATTCTCACCTTCTTCCATTTCAATACTATTATTAAAGTCTTAAAAATATTACTTTTATTTTTAACTGCAAGTGGTAAATACCCATATGAGATTTGCCCTCATTCCCACCGTAAGTAGAATCGCCCCTTCACATCATGTTAGCCAGACGAAAGTTTCATTATTTGTACTTGCAGTTTGCTATTAAATTTTCAATGTGCGTGAAAGTTTATAAGATAACAAAAACATTAAATTTTACTTTATCAACTTTTTTCATATTTACTGTTCTTGCTTATCATCATAGTACTCTATTTTCTAAAGTAAAACAATGAAATGATTTTGCAATTGATTAATTTTATAAAACATCACAAACCATTGAAATTTATTTTTCTAATTTGTTATTTCATTGACGCAGGAAAGTGCTCACACGAAGTACCTAAAACACATAAACAACAAGCCGTTTAGAGTATTACGTTTATTTTTTTGTATTACTTTAGTAATATTTTTCCCCATACTGGGAATCTTCTGATTTCTCATCTACTTCTTCTTTTTATGAAAAAAAGGTTATATATACTTATTTCTAAGTATATATAACCTTTTTTGTTTATTAAATATTTAATTGATATCTAAAAATGTGAATTTTTAGATTTTCATCATTTTAGTTTGCATAATGCTAATTAATATAATAATTATTTATTTCCAAATTTTTCTTTTTTATAATTAATTTTTTGCAAACATATTTTCTTTAACAAAATTGTAATAATCTTTAATTAAAATTAGCAATTAACCAATTTTCTCCTTCTTTAACAAAAATTATATATCTACTATATTCTTTTTGTATCCCTTCATAATTTTCATATGTATTACTCTTAACGACAATGCAATCATTTGTATTTGCTACAATTTCTAATTTTCTTTCCCCTTGATCTGTTGCTCCAAAAATTGTAGACATCATATTTCCAAAAGGATCTAGTTGGTTTTCTGATTGTACAAAAGTGTCTATTCCGTTTTCTTTATATATATAGCATATTGCTTTTATTCTCTCAATACCATCATTATTAAAATATTTTTTTACATCGCTATTAAATGACACCTCAAATTTTAATCTTTCATCACTTGCTATATCAGGATTAACCTTTCCTTTCTCTATAGTTCTACCAATCCCTGCACCATCTGCAAATTTATTATATGCATTATGATATACGTCTATTGCAATTTTTAATGCCTCATCTTTTGTCATTGTTTCCTGGTTATCACTTTTTTCATAGGATTCATTATTTTCTATGTTATTATCCCTATCTTTCAATTCTTTTTCCATTTGTATTGCCTTTTTTTCTAATTCTCCTGTTTTCTCCTTTTCTTTTTGAAGTGAATCCCATAAATACCATCCACTAACTCCTACTGCAGCTACTATTACAATAATCAATAAACTTACAATTACTTTTTTCATTTAAATTTCCTCCTTTATAATTTTATCTTTGGTTTCCAAAACCTACTATTTTGTTAAATAAATTTTACTTTTATCTATAAAAATTATAATCTAAGCACAATTAAATATCAAGAAAAATTATATAATTTTATTAAATTTTTTCTATAACAGATTTTTTTACATTCAATTTGCATATAAGCTATCCCAATTGAAGTTATCGTAATTTCTCTTGCTTCTATATGGTCATATTTCTTTCTATTTGTCTGGTATTCCTTATTATAATTATTTTTATTTTTTATATTATTTATTATATCTTTGTCATTATCACCTATAGGGTATAGTTGTTTTTGACTATCTGAATAGTTATTTGTGTCTATACTCTCTAGACATTTTTGACTATACCTATGGATTTTTTCGACTATAGGTGTAATTTGCCTTTGTTCTATTTCTTTGCTATCTGTTTTATATTTTAATTTGACTCTTACATATCCCTTATCTTTTAATGAAGTTATAATTTTAGGTCAAAAAATAAAGCCTTAAAATTTTACTTTTAAGACCTACATTAAAATTATTTATTTAATTAATAATCCCAATCTAACAAGAGGATTCTTTATACTTAAGAAAACTCCTTTAATTTCAATACTTTTAGGAATAACTTGTACATTTTCTTTACCGTTCCAGAGTGTTACATCCGTATGTACTGTACTTTTACTTACGCCATATTTTTTTGCAGTACCTCTTACTGTATCTTTTGAATCTATAATATAATGTGCAAGTTCACAAGCACGCTCTTCTATTGATATATTTCTCATATATAAAAACCCCCATACGAATAGTTTTGTTTAATTGTATTCGTATGGGGGTTGTATTAGAACGTTCAATTATATTTAATTTTTTACTAAATATTGACCACATGATACTATAAAGATGTAGACTTTGCATAAGTCACTTGTACTTTTTAATCACACTGATATTTTAATGACATATTAATTTCATTTAAATTATTATAAAATTTATTTAATGACTTTGTAGACTTGATATTGCCCAATATAGGAATCATTCCTGTATTTTGTTTTTTTAATGAATTCGCCCTTGTTATTTGTATTACTCTTTTTAGTTCATTATTTTTTTCTTCCATTAAGTTAATCTGTGCTTTGCTAAATAATCTTCTTTTTTCTCTTGAAAGAACTAATTGTGGTAAATTTCTTTGTTGTTCTATTTTTTCATTTATTTGTTTTTCTAATTTATTCTGATCAATTAATTTTTTTATTTGCATATTTGATTCAATATTGCTCAAAAACGCTCTTATTTCTATTAAGCAATTTTCATCTTCTTCATTTTTTAAATATGCATATACATCTGATAATCCATCTTCTATATAATAATATAATTTATCAGTAAATTGAGATTCGCTAAGTATTAATTGCTTTTTTAAATTTATATTATCTAACTTAGCTTGTTTTAATTTTGCTTTACCAATTAATTTGCTAAAAAATGAACATTTTTCTTTTTCTATTTCTATTCTTTGTGATTCCAATTTATTTAGTTTTGAATCTGTTATTAATTTATGTATTGTTTTATTAAAGCATTTATCAAATATACTTTTCATTTCTTCAACGTAATTAATAATTATACTATTATCATTTGATAATTTTTTTAAGTCTTTTAAAAGTTCATTTAAATGTTTAAGTATTGATATATCTTCGCTACTATTGATTTTTTTCTTTAATTTTATCGAACACTCTTTAATTGGATTAATAATTAAATTTATATTATCATCATTTATTCTATCTATATTTAGAACAATGTTAGCCCCATTAGCTAAATCTACAATTTTTGATTCCTCTGTTTTTAATTTATAATATGTCATTTCTATATTTTCTAAAATAGATGTAATTTGTTCATTTGCTAGTTTTTTTTCTTTTTCTAATTCATCTTGTTTATTTTTTTGTTCTTTTAATTCTGTTTTTTCACTTTTATTTTCTACATTTACTTTTTCCTTATCTATTTTTTCTTTATTCACTTTTTCTTTATCTACTTTTTCTTTAGAATTTTTTTCTTTAGTTACAATTTTTTTGCTAGCATTTTTTTGCTCAGCTTTTGATTTTTTAATATTCTTTTCCTTCATATCATTTTCTTCTTGCTTTACAATTTTAATTATCTTTTTCAATATTTGCTCATATGTAATATTGTTTAAGTCTAATTTCTCATAAAGCTTATCCTCTATATTATATTTTTGAATTTTTTTATAATATTTTATAAAAACTTCATAATTTGGAAAAATTTTTCCCATTACTAAAAGTTCTTCTTCGTTATCTTCTGTACTTTTATATTTTAATCCTATTTTTGTAAAGTTTAATATTTTATTTTTTAATTTTTCTGTGCTTTTATGTTCTTTTGGTAAATAGCTACTTTTTACAAAATTTTCAAGCTCTTTTTTGTTTTTTATTTCAATTACTTTATCACCATATATTATATTATAATTACAATTTTCTGAATTGCTAATTTTTTCTACTTTTAATTTTGTTCCATATATATCTATTATCATATTTATTAAATATATTATATCTCTATCTTTTGGAATAGCTCTAACATTTGCAGAAAAAATATATTGTTTATTTATAAGTATTTTTTCCTCTTTTGTTTGTGCTCTAGACATTTCTAATAAATATTTAATCATCATTAAAGATAATCTACTAACCCCATCTTTTACGAAAAATTTTCCATTGTCTTCGTATAGTTCTATTGAATTATTATGATTTAAATTTGATTGATCTAATTTTCTTAGCTCTTTAAAATAGTAGTTAGGATTAGTGAAATATTGTTTTATTATTTTATCACTTTTGTCATTATTTATAAGTATTTCAATCCAAGTTTTATTATCATAAGTAGGATTATCTGTTCCTATTAAGTTTTTTAAACGAAAATACTTTTGCTCTACTTTTGTTAACGTTTCACTATTTAAAAAGTTTAAATCTTCTTTTGGTAGTTTTTCTTTCATATTATATGTTTTTATTTGCAATTCTTGTGGTACATTGTTTAAATCTAATCCTATACTATTAAAAAAGCTCCTTTTTTGTAAAGATATTTTTTGCATAAATTCTACAACCTCATTTCAACTTTTGTTTCATTCTTAAGTGCCCTAATTCAAACCATTCGTTATATGCTAAATTTAATCTAAATAATAATTTTGGTTTTGCACCAGCTCTATTTTTATCTACAACACACGCATAATATCTGACATCTGGATTTTCGAAAACTTTTATGTCTTTGTATTGCTTTGACTCTTCAATTTCAGAATACTCATAATCGTCAAATGTTTGATTATTTATTTGTTTAAATAAACATAATGTATCTAATACTTCTTTTACTGTCTTGCTAGCAGCCATATCGTTTATAGTTAAATTTACAGGAGCTGTTGTACTTTCTAATAATTGTAATGTTGAGCCAATAAATATTTTATATTTTTGTGCTATATTTGAAAGTACTGTTGCAGTCTTTTTTATTTCTTCTCCATTTCCAATATGCTCAATATCAGTTTTCAAAGTATCGTAAAATACATATTCAACTCCTTCTTTATAATAATAATTTAATATTATTTTATATAAATCATCATTTGTATGTTCAGTTATATGCATAAAACATATTGGATTATTTGTTTGATTATTAAGCCAATCTGTTGCTTTAACAACATTGTTAAATTGTGTTGAGTATTTTTTTAATTTTTTTATAAAATGCTCTTGTGTTTCACCATCCTCTTTAAGAATATAACCTTTTTTATCAGTTTTTACAGATTTTTTATCGTCAGGTTTAAATTTAAATTCTAATAATTCTCCTTCTGATATTCGTATTTCCTGACCAAATTCTTTTTGAATTTTTGGATTATTTAATATTGTAGTTATAAGACATAATTTCATTTTTTCTTCTGACATTTCATTTGAAATTATTAATACTTTCTTTTTTTCTACAAATGCTAAATGAGCAGCTAAATTGATTGTAAATCTACTTTTACCACTATTTGATGGCATTGCAAAAGCCATTGTTTCGCCTAATCTTAGGCCTTTAAATACATCTGTTAATATTGGGAATGGAAGTGGAATTCCTCCTGTTAAAGTATTGTTTCCTTCTAGTAAGAATTCTGTAACTCCTTTATTTAATCTTCCTTCACTTACACCTCTTTTTATACCTACTTGAGATACGATATTTTCTAACTCATCTATTGTCATTTCTTTGTATCTTTTATAGCTTTTAATTTCTAATATTTGCTCTTGCATTTTTTTGGTAGGTGCTTTTATATAATACTTTTTTAGTAAAAATAATTTTTTTATTTTTGTAAATATTGATTCTATATTATAATTATTTTTTATAGCTTCTTGTTTTAAATCTTGTTTTAGTTTATATATTTCTTCTGAAGTTTTTGGATATGAAAAATCTCTTTTTATATTTTCTGGCGCATATCTACCACCTTCAGTAAATAATATACTTTTATATAAATTCATGGCCATATCGTCAGAAAATTGACTATCTTCAAAAGACAAATAATATTTAGCTATCGATTTTGGATTTTCTAATAATAATCCTATATATGCATATTCTAATTTAATATTTTTTAATATCTTTGGATATTTTTCTTCTGCAACTTTTTCAGCACTCACTATAAATTCCTCCTTAGTTACTTATTATTTTTAAATTTTTTTGCTTATTTTTTGTTAGTAAATCCTATTTTATTAAATGGCCAAAATCTAAATACTGCTTTTCCTTCTATTTTATCAATTGGAATACATCCAAATCTTCTACTATCTCCTGATACTTCTCTATTATCTCCAAGTACATATACATATCCATCTGGAACTACTACATCTGTAAAACAGCCTTCTACTGAATCAGTAATTGTTCCAATATCTAAATATTCTTCATTTAGTGGTTGTTCATTCAAAAATACAATTCCATTTTTTATTTCAATATGATCTCCGGGAATTCCTATTACTCTTTTTATATAACTTGTTTCACTTATTAATGATATTGAAGATATTAATTTAGATAAAAATGTTTTTTCTTCTTCATTATATATTGCAACTGGATTGTTTAAATTTGCACTGGCTTTTGTTATATATGTAGTACTTGGTGCTTCGAAAGTTATTATATCTCCTCTCTCTGGATATTTATGTATTTCTATTGCAATTTTACTTACCCATAATCTCTGTTTATCGTGTAAAGTTGAATCCATTGAAGCTCCACTAACAACTGTTGGAAATCCAACAAAAGTTTTAATTATAGCTACTATTATTAGTGCTATTAATATACATGCAATCCATTCCAAAATTTCTTTTCTTTTATTATCATCCATTATAAAAATCTCTTCCTTTCATACTTTTTCACTTGTTAATTATTATAAAACAAATCTATTATACACTTAAATTGCTCTGTGTACAATAAAAAATTTGATTTTATAAAAAGATTTTTTGTTGAACCATTATTAATGGGAGATTTTTGATTGCTAAAAACAAAAAATCTCCCGTTTTTATTGGTTTACATTGCCCGAATATCTTTAATGTATAATTTTTAAATGTTCTAATAAAATTTTTAACCCTAATACACTTAAAATCACTCCACCTAAAATTTGTGCTTTTTTTTCATACTTACATCCAAATACATTTCCTATTTTTACACCAATTATAGAAAGAATAAATGTAATTATTCCTATGCATACTGCTGATATGTATATATTACATTTTAGAAAGGCAAAAGTAATTCCAATAGCTAATGCATCAATACTTGTTGCTATGGCAAGTATTACCATAGTTTTAAAATCTACATTATCATCTTTGTCATCATCATTATTGTTAAATGTTTCTTTAATCATATTTATTCCAATAGCATTTAATAATATAAATGCTATCCAGTGATCTATATTTGTTATTTTTTCTTGAAAATTTATACCTAAGCAGTATCCTAAAACTGGCATTATAGCTTGAAAAACTCCAAAATACATCGCTATTATAATTGCCTTTTTCCAACTCATTTTTTTCATTGCAAGTCCCTTGCATGTTGCAACTGCAAATGCATCCATTGCAAGCCCAATACTTATTAAAGTTATTTCTATTAATTTCATAAAATATTCATCCCTTCTATATTACAATAAAATTATTATATTACATATATATTTAATGAAATTAATTACATGTTAACTTTTTGAAATCGGGAAAATCGGGGACGGAGAATCGGGGACGGAGATTTTCGTTTTCGAAAATCTCCGTCCCCGAAAATCTCCGTCCCCGATTCTCCGTCCCCAAAATCCACGAGTCCGTTTATTTATTTATAACCACCATAGCTATCTTTGGAATAAATATAATGCATCCTATTATTGCAGATATTACTGCTATAAATAATACTGCCCCAGCAGATATATCTTTTGCATTTCCTGCCATACTGTTTTTTTCTCTTGTATACATGTCAACTACTGTTTCTATTGCAGTATTCATCAACTCTGCCGATATAACAATTCCTATTAGCAACAAACATATTATCCATTCAATTGCACTAATTTTAAATACAATACCTAACAATATAACTATAATTGCCATTATACAATCAAATTTTAAATTTTTTTCTGTTTTTATTGCTTGCTTCCATCCCCTTATAGCATATATAAAAGGATTTTCGTTTTTTTCATTTTCTAGTTTCATTATTACTAAATCCCTTTCTGCAGAATTTTATTTAATAATTACTGTTTTTGCAATTCTTTATATCTTTTAATTTTTAATGTTGTAGTCATTTCAAAATCATCTTTTTTAATTTCTAATTTTTTTATAGCTTTATAAGATGTTAAATCTTTATTTACTTCTTTAATTATTTTCCAGATTATATCATATACTTTTTCATCTGATATGCTATCTTTTCCGTATTTTTCTTCTATTTCTATAAGATTTGGAATAACTCTTGCTGTTATAATTAGCTCTTTGCTATTTTCTTGTGATTTTCCATAAACCATACATTCTTTTATCTCTGTATTTTTCTTTAAAAGCATTTCTATTTCTTCTGGATAAATATTTTTTCCATTTTGTGTAACAATTACATTTTTACTTCTTCCTGTTATATATAAAAATCCGTCTTTATCCATATATCCAACATCACCTGAATTAAACCAGCCATCTTCATCTATAACTGCTTTTGTAGCCTCTTCATCCTCATAATAGCCAAGCATAAGAGTTTTACTTTTTATTAATACTTCTCCTTCGCCTTTTTCATTTGGATCTTTTATCTTTAATTCAGAGCATACAACTGCTTTTCCTGCAGATCCTACTCTTGCATCATAATCTGGTGTTAAAGCAGATATTGGTGCTGTTTCTGTAAGCCCATATCCTTGTAAAAATGTTATTCCTATATCTTGAACCCATTTTCCTACTTTAGGATCTATTGGTGCTGCAGCAGAAACTAATAATCTTAATTTTCCACCTAAATTATCTAATATTTCTTTAAATACTTTACGTTTCATATCTATACCAACTGTTTTTAATGCATTTGTTACATGTATCATAGAATTAACAACTGCGCTTTTTCCACTTTTTTCTATTGATTTGTTTATATTTTTATGTATGTTTTCTACTAAAACTGGAACTGTTAATATAGCTGTTGGTGATGCCTCTTTAAGATTTGGTAAAATGTATTTTAATCCTTCACATATTGCAATAGATGCTCCCATACCAAATGGATATAAAAATCCTATTGATGATTCATATGAATGATGTAATGGTAACACAGAAAATAATCTATCAGTTTCTTTTAAATCAACATATGCACTACATGCATTAATATTTTCTGCTAAATTTCTATTACATAACATTACTCCCTTAGATTGAGATGTTGTTCCTGATGTAAAAAATAATACTTTAAATTCTTCAGGATCAATTTCAATATTTTTAAAAGATTCATCTCCTGATTCTACTATTTTTTTACCTTCTAGTAGTACATAATTCAGTCCAACATCTCTTCCCTTTACCTTATTATATGAATTCATTTCTATAAAATATTTTACCATAGGAACATTGTCTTTAACTTTATCTATTTGCTCTTTCTTTTTGGCAGAATATATTACTGCTGATGCTCTAGATCTTTTTATTAAGTTTTCTATTTCATTTACTGGTAATTCTTTATCAAGTGGTACTGCAATTCCAGCTCCACAAAGAAGAGTCATATATGATAAATACCATCCATATGTTGTTTCACTTATTATTACTATTCTTTCATCTTTTAAATTTAAAAACTTTGTTAATCCTGTACCAAAATTTATTACATCTTCTCCAAATTTTTTATACGTTATTTCTTTGTATGGTGTTTTATGGTCTTCTTTTTCTAGTAATAATACATTGTTTGCATATTTTTGCATACTGTTATTAAAAGCTTCTTTTATTGTAGAAAAATGAGTTCCTTCATATTGTTTTTTATCTTTTTTTATTTTCGCTGTTTTTTCCTTTTCTTTTTCTAAATTTATATCTTCTACATTATCTATTTCTTTAAATTTAAATTTTGGAAATTTAAACTTTGGTATTTTTATTTCTAATCCCATTTTGCTTAACCCTTTCTTTTACTATATTTCATATATTATTTTTCTATTTTATCAATAGTAATTAATTCTGAATTTTAATAAACATAACTCTTTATTATATGTATTATAGCATATGTTACACTGCCTATATTACCTCTTTTATTTAGTATTACTAAAAATTCAAATCTTATTATATTATAGCATATTAATTTATTATATCAACTAAAAATATTTTTTCTTTTAAGATTTCTTTTTTTAATTTTTTTAATAGCCACTTTCCTTCATCAGAAAAATCGGATTCCTCAAAATTACTTAACTTTTTACATGAACTTTTTAATATAGCAGATGTTTCATTTTTATTTGATAAATTCCAACAAACCCAACTTATCTTATATTTGTTTAAAGTTTCTATCCATTTATCACCTTCGGCCTCATCTATTTGTCCATTTCCATTTGCAGAGCTTATTCCAAATTCTGTAACAAAAATTGGTATTCCTTTTTCTATTGCTGATTCCATTTTTAATCTTAAATTATCTTTATGTGTGGCAGAATAAAAATGTAATGTATACATTATATTTGAATATCCTTGTATTCTATTATCAGCAACAATATCAACATCTTGTGACCATTGAGGTGTTCCCACAATTATTATTGAGTTTACATCAATTTTTCTTATTTCACTAATTACCTCTTCTGCATATGGCTTAATATCTTTTTCCCATGTAACATTACCATTTGGCTCATTACAAATTTCATATAAAATATTTTCATTATCTTTATATTCTGTAGCCATCTCTTTAAAAAAGTTGATGGCTTCTGATTTATACATATTAGGATTATTATCTTGTAATATATGCCAATCTATAATTACATATAACCCTAAATCAGATGCATATTGTACCGCTTCTTTAACTTTATCATGTAATTTGACTGTATATCCATCATTAGGATTACTATACATTGCAATTCTAATTACATTAATTCCCCAAACATCTCTCATTTCTTTAAAAGTTTCTTTATTGATATATTCTGGAAATGCTGATATACTATGAGTACTTACACCTCTTAATTGAAAATTATTTCCCCTTGAATCAACTAAATTGGCTCCTTGCACAGATAATCTCCCATGATTTTGTACTGGAGTTCCCTTTTGTAATAAAATTGATTTTTTCTTTTTTATTTTAGAGTTTTCTGCTTTGCTCTTATTATTTTCTTCTACATTATTATCTTTATTTATGGTATGATTACTATTAAAAATTTCTTTATCTTCTATAATAACCTTATAATTGTCTATATTAATTTTACCTATAGTTTTTGCAATAAACCCTATTTCAATTTTTTGATTTTCCATAATCTCATTATTATAAGTTTCTGGAGTTATTATTAAATTGTTATTTTCTATTGTAAATTTACTATTCCATAATTGAGCAATAGACAAATCAGATGGATTATTTAATAATATAACTTTCCAATTTTTAATTGTAGAGTTAGATATATTATTTAGCTCTATATTATATTGTTCACAATTTATATTATCTTCAGTCCAACTGTTTGTACAAGAAATTTTTACATCTAACATATTATTTTTTTGGTTACTTTCTGGATTTTTTTCTATGTTATTACATTTAACATCGTTATCGTTTTTATTAATTTCATTATGCATTACAATTTCATTCTCACTTTTTTTATTATCTTCGATATTATTTTTCTTAATCTTAAAAAATGTAAATCCTATTACTATTGAAATAATACATATAATAAATATAACAAAAACAATTGCTCTTTTTTTCATTTTAATCTTGTATGATATATTTAATAATTTAAATAATCATACACTCCTTTCTTCATTTATTTTTATCATATGATTTTCATACATCTTTTACTTTTTTTCTCTTATTCCTTTATCTAAAATTTTAAATAATAAATATCATTCTTTTTCCTTTTTCTTTTTTCTGTTTTGTTTAAATAACATATCTGCTAATCTGGTTTCTTCTATTTCTTTCTTAGTTTTTCGTTTAGGTATAAAATTTTCAGCAAATTTGTATTCATCTCTTCCTTTAATATAAAAGTATCCTATAAAAGAATACACCATCGCACCTATAAAATTAACAATTAAATCTTTCATTGTATCTTTTATTCCTATATCTAAATACCCACCATCAATAGTAAGCTCTTTACTTGTTCCATCTTTTTGAACATAATATATAACTGTTTTATTTATATTATCAACTACAATCGGATTGTTTTCTTTTTCTGGATTTATTTCTACAGATGATATTGATTGTACAATTCTATCTTTTTGCATATCTGTTTTAAAAATATTATCCATTCCATATTCGAAAAATTCCCATAACACTCCTATAGTCATAGAAAAACAAAATGCAACTACTCCAACAAATATTGGTTTCATTTTAGTATGGAACTTTTCTGATCTATTTAGTATATCAATCATAGAAAATCCTATTGCGGCACATAAAAAACCATTTATCGTATGAAGTATTGTATCCCAATTTTTAAATATTCCATAAAAATTTTGAACTTCACCTAATATCTCGGCTGAAAATATAAATAATAAAATTATTTTTTCTAATGTATCTGGTAACTTTATATTCAACTTTCTATCAATAAAAACAGGTATTAAAAATAGTATTAATGTTAATATACACATAAATACATTTTCAAAATTTCCTCTAAAAAGTTGAATAATTAAGTTTATTATTACCAAGATTCTTAATATTATATAAATGGTGATATCCTTCTTTTTATATTCACCTACTTCTATTTTTTTCATAAAACAACTTCCTTATTTTTTATTCTAATTCAAAAAATGACTTCAAAACACCTTTATCTATCGTTGTTTTAAAAATGTTCTTCAGTATTAATAGAGTGATTGGACCTAACATTAATCCTAATACTCCTATTATTTTATAACCTGTATACATTGCAACTAATGTAAATATAGGATGAACTCCCATTTGTTTGCTAACTACCTTAGGCTCTATTAATTGTTTTAACACCGCCCATATTACCCATATAACCGCTATTCCTATTGCAAAAGCTGTATTTCCAATAATAAATGAATATATTGCATATGGTATTAATACAATTCCTGCTCCTAATAATGGTAATATATCTACTATTCCTGTTATTACTGCTGCACTTGTTGGATAATCTACTTGAATACCAAATAATTTCATTAACCAAAAACCTATAAAAACTAGAATAAAGCAAATTACTGATAATTTAGCTTCTGCTTTTATATAACTAAATGCCACACCACAAGTTTCTTTAAATACTCTTTTTATTTTTTCTAAGAAAACTTTTGGTACATGTTTTTTTACTGTATCTTTTACATATTCTTTGTCAAAACACATGAATATCGTTGCTAATATTGTTATAACTGTGTACATAATAATTGTAGGAATTGATGTTAAAAAATTTAAAACTGTAGTTCCAACACTTATAACAATGTTTTTAATTGTATCTGAATTTTCTGATAACATTATTTTTAAATTTTCAGTAGAAACATCTATATTATATCTATTTATAATATCATTTACCCAAATTTGAATTTCATCATAATTTATATTAAAATTTGATACAATATGTGTTATTTCATTTATTAATGATATTACTAATAGTGTTATTAAACTACCTATTGTTCCTATTAATAATATTATTGAAATTATACTTGATACTTTCCTGTTTAATTTTATTTTTTTACATAAAAATTCTATCATTGGATCTAATAATCTAGATATTAAATATGCTATTACAAATGGTATGTAAAATATTGCTAATTTATATGATACAAATATCACTAATAAAGCAATGATAATTGTTATAATCTTCCATCCTATTTTTTTATAATATTCATATTTTCCTTTATCATTTTTCATAGCTTTCGTCCTTTCTGTTTTTTATTTTATTGATTTTCTATGCTTCAGTTAATTATTGTGAAAATTACATATATAATAGCTTTCCTTTTTTCGTCATTTTAACATATATTGTTATTTTTTTCAATTGCAATAACTTGTTACAGTTCAGTGCAAAGAATAAGCCGTTCCAAAGGAATTATATTATAAAAAATAGACTGAAAACAGTAGCAAAAAATTAAATAATTTTACACACTATTTTCAATCTACATTTTCTTAATTTTTTAAATTAAAAATCTTTGTACCAATCAGGAATCATTAGTAAATCTGCCTCCATTACACCTAAAACAATATATAAAAATAATGTAACTAACAAACTTACTATACCTATTATAAGTCCTGCCATACCCATTCCATTCTTTTTTTCAATTACTAAACTTAAAATGCCTAATACTACAGATGTAACTCCAAAAATAATAGAAATTACTATATAGCACATTGTTACAACAGATAATATTGATAAAACAAATGAAGCAATTCCTAATCCGTAAACTTTCTTTTTTTCTTGAACAGCATTTTCCATATAAAATATCCTCCTTTACTAAAATATTCTATCTATACAACTTAATTATACCTAATAATCTATATATTTGTCAACTTAGGCATTTGCAACCTCTATATTCACATCTTTTCCTTTAATCGGTTTTCCTTTCATTCCACTCAAAACATCTTCAACATATTCTTCAGGAACTTCAACAAAAGAAAATTTATCAAGTATATTTACTTTGCCTATTTCTTTACCAGAAACTGCAGTATTTGCAGACATACTTCCTATTATGTCTTTTACCATTATTTTATCTTTTTTGCCTACATTAACAAATAATTTTACATAACCATTTTCATCTACTTCATACTTATCTTTATTAATAATTTCTTTGTTAGATTTAATATTTATTACAGAAAACATAGCTTTTGCTAAATCTTTTAAATCTAAATTATCATCTTCTATTAGTTCTTCAAAAGCTTCTGATTTGCAGAACTCTTTTTTACTCATTATATTTCTTATTGTTTTTACTAGCTCTTCATCCTTCGCCTTATTTATTTGAGAAATTGTTGGAACTGGTTCATAATTTATTTTTGTTTTTGCATATTTTTCGATTTCATTTAATTTGTTTCTTTCCTTTCCAACAACAAAAGTAATTGCTTTACCAGTATTTTTATTTCTTCCAGTTCTTCCTATCCTATGCACATAATATTCATTTTCTTGTGGAATATCGTAATTAATTACTAAATCTAAATTAGCAACATCAATGCCTCTAGCTGCAACATCTGTAGCTATAAGAATTTTTACATCACCTTTTTTAAATTTTTTTATTGTTCTATCTCTTTGATCTTGTTTGATATCACCATGTATAATATCTACATTATATCCTTTTAATTTTAAGTAGTCATACAAGCTATCTACTTTTTTCTTTGTATTACAAAATACAATTAACTTTTCAGGTTTATATAAATCTATTGCTCTAGTAGTTAATTCGTCTTTCATATTGTTTTTTGTTTGAAATGCAATTTGATTTATATTTTCTACTGTTAGCTCTTTAGCTTTAATTTTTATTTTCTTAGGATTTTTTAAATATTTTTTTGTTATAGACATTATTTTTTCATTCATTGTTGCAGAAAATAATAATGTTTGTCTTTCTTCTGGAACTTCTTCTAATATAGTTTCTATATCTTCTCTAAATCCCATATTCAACATCTCATCGGCTTCATCTAATATAACCAATTTTACATCCGATAATTTAATTGTCTTTTTTCTCATATGATCCATTATTCTTCCTGGTGTTCCTACTACAATTTGTACTCCTTTTCTTAGTGGTATTATTTGTTTTTCTATGGCTTGACCACCATATACAGTAAGTATTTTTAAATTTTCCATATATTTAGTAAATTTTCTAAGTTCATCTGTTATTTGACATGCAAGCTCTCTTGTTGGCGCTAATATTAATATTTGAGTTTTTTTATTTTTTACATCAACATTTTGTATAGCTGGTATTCCGAATGCTGCAGTTTTTCCTGTTCCTGTTTGTGATAATCCTATTAAATCACATCCATTTATTATTTCAGGTATTGACTTTTCTTGAATTTCTGTTGTTTCACTATATCCTATATCATCCAATGCTCTTAATATTTTTTCTGATAAATTTAATTCATTAAACTTCATATTTTCTCCCTTTTTCTACTATATTTTTTCTATAAATTTCGGAAAAAATTTGACTTAAAACAAATATAAAAACTTGCTTTAAGTCAAATTATTATTAATATACAATTGCTTTTAATTTTTCTATTTCTTTATATTTTATAATAAACATAACTTTCCAAATTTTATATTTATTAGTATAGCATAAATTATTTTCAAAGTAAAGGTTATGTTAACTTTTTTTGCTTCGGGGACGGAGAATCGGGGACGGAGATTTTCGTTTTCGAAAATCTCCGCCCCCGATTCTCCGTCCCCAATTCTCCGTCCCCGAAATCTCAATCCCCGCTTTCAACAGCAAAGTTTGCTAATTTTATAGCATCTTCGAACTTGTCTGCTACACATATAAAACATGCATTATGACAAAATGTTGCAGTTTTAACACCAGTTACTTTTTGCAAATCCTCATTTCGCAATCCTGCCCACTCTTTAGGAAATTTTTTTCTGCATTCAAAACTCCCTAGCTCTTTTGCAACAGCTCTTACTGTATATCCTTTTCTATTTGATTTAAATATCACGTATAAAATATCATTTGCTTTTTTATTTTTTGATTCTAATATAAATTCTTGATAAGGCATATATTTTTCTAAAATCATTATTCCGTTTTCAGATTTTTCAATAGCATCTTCTACAAATTTTTTTGCTGAACATTTAGAAATTGTTGATTCGATTTTATTATCGAAAATTACTTTTGCCAATGATAAAGCTTCAATGAATTTTTCATCTGTATCAATTTCTTCATTCCAATTTGGATTAAAACCTTCTATAATATCTGACAAAGTTACTAATTTTATATCTATATTTTCATATTTTATTTGACCATTATCACCTGCATCTATAAATTGTACAAAGTTTTTGTCAAATAGCCTAAAACAATCTTCAATATTAGTAACATTTATATTATTAAAATACTCTTTTCCATATTTTTTCCATAATAATCCAAACGCGGCATACTTTATTCCCGATTCTCTTTGACCATTTCCACCCAATTGATGATGGTCAAACTCTCCTCCTCCTATATCGTAAACAATTTTATCTTGCAAATCAATGTTATCTACTTCTGGTAATCTTATTAGTTTTACATTCTTAAATATTTTTTCTAACAATATAGTTCCAAAAACCTCATCAGCATGAAATTTTCCTGCATGTGTTACAAAATTAGCATCTTTTACATCTTTAACTAATTTAACCATAATTTACATCCTCCTTTGAAATTACTTGATATTATAATTCAATGTCCAAATAAATTCAAGTTACTATTCAGTAAACATATAGAGTAGTGAAAAAGGAATTATATTATAAAAAATGCAGTGACTTAGCTCGTTTGGGAGCCATAGAACCTCACTGCCAGCCAATATTTTAAAGCACTTACTTATTAATATATAAAACTTTAGCCTGCCGACCAGTAAGGAACGGAATTTTTTATAATATAATTCCTTTGGAACGGCTTATTCTTTGCACTAAACTATAACGACTAGATCTCAACCATTCAAATAATTTAATTAATTCATTGACTTATTTTTAAGTCTCCATTATAATCATAGCTGTAAAAGGAGGTGCGTGTTTTGAATATAAAAACAAACAACGGCAAAAAATTAAATATAAAAAGAGTAGGTACTCTATTTTTAATTATTATTTTACTTTTAATTATTTTTATCGCAAAATCTTCAAAGTCTCCTAAAATATCATTAAATGGAGCATCTACTATAGATATACCTCTAAATTCGACCTATACAGAGGAAGGAGCTTCCGCTAAATACGGAAAAAAAGATATATCTAACAATATTCAAATATCAAATAATATTGATACAAGCAAAATTGGAAAATATAATATTACATATACTGCAAAATATAAGAAAAAATCTATATCTACAACTAGAACAGTTAATGTTGTAGATAATGAAGCCCCAGTATTAACATTAAATGGTGAATCTGAAATTAATATCGCTCAAGACTCTGCATATCAAGACCTTGGATGTTATGCAACAGATAATTATGATGGTGATATTACAACTAAAATTTCAATTGATAGTGATATAGATACTTCAGAGCTTGGAACATATACTGTAAATTACACTGTAAAAGATTCATCAGGAAATGAGTCAAAATTAACTAGAAGTATTAATGTAGTTAAAAGAGGCTCTAAAAATATATCTACAAAACGAAGTAGTGGTCTTCCTGTGCTAATGTATCATTTCTTCTATGACAAAAATACTGGTGATATAGGAAAAGACGCTAATTGTATGGAAATCCATGATTTTGAAGAGCAATTAAAATATTTAACAGAAAATAACTATTATTTTCCTACTTGGGATGAAGTAAAAAATTATGTAGATGGTAAATCTTGTTTGCCAGAACATAGTATTGTAATTACAGTTGATGATGGCAATCAAACATTTTTTGATTTAGCAGTTCCTATTATTGAAAAATATAATGTAAAAGTAACTTCCTTTGTTGTTACCTCATGGATTAAAGATAATAACTATTTAAAAAACTTTGATTCTAATAAAATAATATTTGAATCACATTCACATGATATGCATAGTTCTGGCTCTGATGGCAAAGGTAAATTTTTAACCTTATCTCATGATAAAGCATATTCAGATGTTACAACATCAAAATCTTTTATAGGAAATTCTACAGTATTTTGTTACCCTTTTGGTCATTATAATGATTCTTGTGTTCAAGTATTAAAAGATGCTGGATATAATCTTGCATTTACTACAAAATATGGTAGAGTTCGTCCTGGTGATAAACCTTATGAACTTAGTAGAATTAGAATGTCTAAGGGCGATAGTTTAAAAACTTTTATAACAAAAGTTAGTTAAATAAACTTACAATTACTCAACTTATGTTACTATTTAATAAATTATAATTTTTACAATATTATTTTAAATATTTATAAATTTAATTTTATAAATATTTAAAAAAAAATCTGATGTTTTGCTTTGTACATCAGATTTTTTTGGCTAATATAGCAAATTTATTCTTTTTCATTTAGCATTTTATTTAGTTCTGCTCCTAAAAATACAGTATAAAAACACGAATATGTCCACATCATTATAAGCATTAATGTTGTTAAACTTCCATACGTTATTGAAAATCCTTTGAAAATATCTAAATATTTAGAAAATACAAATGATACAATATTAAGTGCAAACGCTCCAAATATAGCTCCATATATTTGACTTTTAAAAGTTACCTTCCTTCGTGGCATAAACTTATATAACATTAAGAAAACAAAAAATGTTACAACAATAAATGCCACTTCAGTTATTAATTCTGATACTATATTAAAATTTTTAAATCCTCCAAAGTGTTCTTGAATAATAGATATCGTACTTTTTCCAAACACTAGTATAGCTAAGCCTACTGCTATTAAGATTATAAATATAATTGTTTCTATTAATACTTTTATTCTTAAATGAATAACGTTTACTTTTTTTTCATTATCTACATTATAAACTGAGTGTAAACCTTTGGTTAATGCATATAAACCTTTTCCTGCTGACCATAAAGTAAATATAATAGATATTGAAACTGTTCCTAAAGATTTTGAATACACTTCTCGAACAATTCCTAAAACAATTTCATTCATGCTAACTGGAACAATTTTTGAAATTGCATCTAATATATCTTGTTGATTTATGCTTGTATATTGTATCATTGTTAAAAGCAAGATTATAAAAGGAATAAATGATAATATTGTATAATATGAACATTGTGCCGAATATTCACTAATATGATCATCTTCCATATTTTTAAATAATTTTTCTATTGTTTTCCATTTTTGTTTTAAATCAAATTTTTTCATAATTTTATCTTCTTTTCTTTAATTTTTATAAGCTGGATATGCAAATATATATATCCTACTCTACCAAAACAAGTAATTGCTTAACTTAATGACATTGACGTCCCATATGTGCAAACTTTTTATAAAAAATTGACTGAGGATGCACATCATCTGCGGAAAAGCTCAGTCAATTTTTCTACTTTATTTTTCTACTTTATTTTTCTAACCATTTTACTAGATTTAGATTTTCAGCATCTAATAACATATTATGTTTAGGCATTACTCTAAATGTATATCCATAATTTCCGCCTGTTTTTAGCTCTATTTTTGCTTCATATGAATATGTTTTTTCTTCATCATTAGAGCTTACTAATTTCATATTTGTGATACTTATATTATCTAATTTTCCATTATCTAATATTTGACCACAATATACTTGTACTTCTATATTTTCTTTTGAGATATTTGGTAATTTTACTTTACATCTTACAGATATTGTATTTCCTGCATCTATTACTTTATTATTTATATTATGCTCATTTTCTTGTGTTATTATTATTTTATTCCAATTTGATGATGCTTTTTTCTTCCATTCATTATATTCTGTAACATTTCCTAAATCGGTATAATACTTATTAGTTAAATTGCATAATGGCATATATAATTTTTCCATATAATCGACTAACATTCTTGATGTGCTGAATTTTCCACCTGTTGTTGCTATTGATTCTTTCATTAATTCTACCCATTTTGATGATATTCCTTCACCATTTTTGTTATAATATGTTGGTATAATCTTTTTTTCTAATGTTGTGTATAAGCTTTCTGAATCTTCGTTATCCTGTATTTCGTAATTATCGTAATTTGTTTCTGAACCTATTTTCCAACCATTTTTTGTATTATATCCTTCTGCCCACCAGCCATCTAAAACACTAAAGTTTATTACACCATTTACAGATGCTTTTTGTCCGCTTGTTCCAGATGCTTCTAGTGGTCTTCTTGGATTATTTAGCCATACATCTACACCACTTACTAAATATCTAGACATTCCTATATTATAATCTTCTAATAGGAATATTTTTCCTATAAATTGTGGTTTCATTGATATTTCGTGTATAAATTTTATTAAATCTTGTCCTTCTTTATCTATTGGATGAGCTTTTCCTGCAAATATTAATTGAACTGGTTTTTCTTTATCATTTAATATTTGTGTTATTCTTTCTAAATCTTTAAATATTAAAGTAGCTCTTTTGTATGTTGCAAATCTACGTGAAAATCCTATAGTTAAGGCATTTGGATTTAGTCCACTTACTACTTTATTTATTTGTTCATAAGTATATCCGCTTCTTTTTAGTCTTGTTGTTGTACTATCTTTTACTAAATTTATTAATTTTTCTTTTCTATCTAAATGTTCATTCCATAGCTCTTTATCTGGAATATTTTTAATATTTTTCCAAACATTATCATCATAAATTGAATCTTGCCAAAATGGAATTAAGTATTTATTGTATAGTCTTTTTAAATTTGGAGCAAGCCATGAACATGTATGTACTCCATTTGTTACGTAAGTTATTGGTGACTCATTTGAAATAATATTAGGCCATACTTCTGAAAAAAGTTCACTTGAAACTTCTCTGTGTAATTTGCTCACACCATTTTTCTTTCCAGAAATTTTTAGTGCCAATATTCCCATATTAAATCCGCTATTTTCTATATTTGCATTTGGAGCCATTCCCATTTTTAAGAATTCTTCTTTTGATATTCCAAATTTTTCCCAAATTCCGTTAAAATATGTTTCAACTAAATTTAAAGGAAAGATGTCGTTTCCTGCTGGTACTGGTGTATGTGTTGTAAATACTGTTTTTGAAGAAACAATATCTCTTGCTATATTGAATGATACCTTTTTTTCTTCCATTATATTTTTTATTAGCTCTAATGTTAAGAATGATGAATGTCCTTCATTCATATGATATATTGTTGGATTTAAGTTTAATTTTTTTAACAATTTTGTTCCAGCCATTCCAAGAACAATCTCTTGTTTTATTCTGTCTTCTTGGTTTCCTCCATATAAATATAATGTTATTTTTTTATATTCATCTATGTTTTTGTCTATATCTGAATCTAGCAAATATAGCTTTGTTCTTCCTACATTTATATTCCAAACTTTTAAATATAAAGTTCCTTTTGGTAATTCATAATCTATATAAAGATCCTCACCATTTTCATCTTTTACTGGTAAAATTGGAAGTGAACTTATATCTATTGTTTTATAAATATCTTTTTGCTGACCATTTCCATCTATTTCTTGATGAAAATATCCATTTTTATATAATAATCCAACTGCAACAAGTGGAATTCCTAAATCACTTGCAGATTTTAAATGGTCACCTGATAATATTCCTAGTCCTCCTGAATATATTGGTAAAATTTCGTCTAATCCATATTCTGCAGAAAAGTATGCTATTAAATCGTTTTGATTGTTTGGATATTTTTTTGTAAACCATGTGCTTTTACTTTCCATATAATTTTTAAAGTTATTATTGATTTCATCATATGTTTTTAAAAATTCTTTATTTTCTATTATTGCATCTAATTTTTCTTGCGAAACTAAATTTAAAAATTTTATTGGATTTTTATTTACTTTTTCCCATAAGTCTATATCTATAATTTTAAATAATTTTAAAAACTCTGTATTCCATGACCACCATAAATTGTTTGCTATTGTTGACAAACCTCTTATTCTTTCTGGTAATTGTGGCATTACTGTTATCTTATTAAACACATACATTTTATTTAATTTCCTCCTTCGTATTTTTAAATTTATCTTTTGATTTTTTTCTAGATATATTATCTATTAAGTTGGTTTATTTGTCAAATATATTTGGAGAAAAATTTGGGGACGGAGATTTTTGGGGACGGAGATTTTCGGGGACGGAGATTTTCGGGGACGGAGATTTTCGGGGACGGAGATTTTCGGGGACGGAGATTTTCGGGGACGGAGATTTTCGGGGACGGAGATTTTCGG
>JAGBDU010000018.1 GCA_017937285.1 Clostridia bacterium | reverse complement strand
TTTAGTGTGAATGGTGACTGGAATAGCAATAGAACTTCTTAGGTATACAGGATATGGAGGAGCCCTTGTGTGACCATGGGAGTGCCATGACTGTATACTTAGAAGTTCTTTGCTATGTAAGGAATCCTTCATCACTAAATATTTTTTTATATTTATATTTCCTTGGAACGGCTAATTTTAAATCACTGAAATCTAGTCTATTTAATCACTTTAACCTTATAATAATCTTAAGCAATAATTTTTTCCCCACATAGTAACAGTTTTTTCAAATTAGAATAATATATATCATACAAAAGAAATTGAAAGGGGGGAATTTTAATATGCCAGAAAATAGAAATTGTGGATGCGGATGCGGCTTTGGTTTTGGTGACGATTGCATTTGGATAATAGTTTTAATTCTTATTTTATGTTGTTGTTGCGGTGGAAACAGAGGATGTTGCTAAAAAGAAAAAACAAGAATGAGGCTACTTTTTTAGTATCCTCATTCTTATTTTTTATCTGCTTTTTAATTATTGTTTGTAGCAGTTGGTGTTTTAGTTGTTTTTCCCCTATACTCATTTTTAACATTATTTTCATATGCTTCTACAATTACATAATTTTCACCATCTACAAGTTGCAATTTAATTTCATACGTTTTTTCATTTATATTTTCAATTGTTTTTTCTTCTCCATTAAAGTTATAATAAATTTTAGTTATTCCAAATTGATTATCAATATTTATTACAATTTCATCATTTTCTCTTTTAACTTTTATTTCAGGTCCATCTGTTCCATGTACATCTTTTTCTACAGTTGCAACATTTCCAGCCTTATCATATGCTTTTACAATTAATTTGTTATCGCCTTTTAAAGCATCTATTTCTGCAGTTAAAGATTTTTCATCTTCTGATAACCCTGTAATTTTAGTTTCTTCTTCTCCATTCCAACTATATGTTACATATGACATTCTTACATTATCAGAAGCATTTATTGTAACTTTTCCTTTTATTGCCCCTAGTGATACTATAGGCTCTGTTTTATCTTTTAAAATAGCTGTTTGCCAATCTTCTTCATTTTCAGGAAGATTTTCATAAGAGATTTTTACTGGATCATATTTTATTGAATTACCTTCTGCATCAATAATTTCTAAATTTAAATCATTTGTACCTATTGTCGTCTCTATTTCTAATTCAAAGTTTTGCTCTCCATCTTTTTCAACTATATTTTCAATTCCATTATTCCAAAAATATATTACTTTTTCAATTCCAATTTCTGAATTTACTTTTAAAATTGTTATATCACCATTTCTGATAATATCTATATCTGGTCGCTCTACATATACTTTTTTTTCTTTAGCTTCTTTATATCCAAATATCCCTTCAATTATTAATATTATTGCAAAAATGATTATAAAAAATGAAAATGTTTTAATTACCTTTTTTCTTTGCTTTTCTGATTCTCCAGCATAACCAAATGATAAAATCTGATTCATTCTATACCCCTTTCCATTACATTTTCATCTATTATAACATAATGTTTTTTTTTAGTAAACTAAATCTAAAAATTTCTTTATTCAAAAAATACTCGTAATTTTTTATAATATAATTCCTTTAGAACGACTGTTTCTTCGCACTGAACTGTAACAATACTTTCAAACACCTAATTCTAAAATACAGGCAAATAACAAAAAAATTGCATAATAATAAAATATTTTATTATGCAATTTTTTGTTATTTACTTATTTTTGCAACAATTACTGTCATATCATCTTTTTCTTTTCCGTAATCGTTATCTATAGCTTCGCTAATTATTAAATCTGCAATTTGTTGAACATCATCTGTTTGAATTTCCTCTAAGAAATATTTTAGCCATAAATCTTTATGTAAATATTCTGAATTAGATTCTATTATACCATCACTACACATTACTATAATATCACCATTTTTTATATCTTTGTCATATACAACTAAATCTATATTATCTACTATACCAGTAGGTAGTGTTATTGAATTTATAAGTTCTACTTCCTTATTTCTTTTTATATATGTTGGACAAGCTCCATTCTTAATAAACTCTATATTACCTTGATATAAATCTAGTATCAATATATCCAAAGTTGCATACATATCTTCATCATTATTTGCAGATAATGTTGAATTAATCATTTTTATAGATACATCTTTTTTAAATCCAGAGCTTAACATTCGCTCTAACATTTTTATAGCTATTTTGCTGCTCTTTCTTGCTTCTGGTCCTGAACCCATTCCATCACTTATTGCAAGTAAATATTTTCCATCATTTAATTTAGTTTGTAAACTAGTATCACCAGATACAGTAGAATTATGTTTTTTGGCTCTTGCTATACCTACTTTTAAATTATACAAATCATTTGACATAAAAGTATATGAACATATATTTTCACCTGTTTTTATTCCGCATTTATGTTTTTGTAATATCATTTTCTCCCCTAATACTTTATTTAGTATTTTTTCTATTTTTTTAATATTACATTCTACATTATTTTCATCATCACAAGTTTTTGTATAGATATTAACAATTTTTCTATTTGAATCATTTTTCTTTATTTTAATTTCTGTTGGAATTATATTTTTCTGAATTAATAATTTATTTATTAATTCTTTTTCATTAATATATAGCTCTTTTCTATCATCTTTTATATCTTCAGCTAAATCTGAAATTACTTCAGATACACCTTGTAATTGTACTGACATATTTTTGTTTTTTTCGTCCATCTTCTTTTTCCATACAAAATTTATCTGGCTTAGTTTGTATGATTTATTTAAAACTTCAATCATATCTAAAATATCTTTTTCAACACTTTTATTAATATTTCCTGTTTCTGTTCCAATTATATAGTTATTATATTTTGCAAATATTAAAATCAAAATTTCTTTAGTTAATTTATTTTTATTAGATAGATGCTTATAAATATCATCCAATATATCCTCAGAATGTTTTATATCTTCATATAAAATGTTATCTTCCATTCCTTCTAGATTATGTTCTAGCTCTTTTTTAAATATTTTTTTATTTTCAAGACTGTCCTTTTGTTTTTCTTTATCTTCTACAACTGTAGCAGCTACTTCATCATAACTTTTTGCAATTTCAGATATTGTTTCTGATATATTACTTAATTTTTTTACAGTTTCTTTACTTTCTTCTAATGTTCTTTTATTCATATCTGGTAACAAGCTCGAATTATCAAATAATTCATTCATTACTAATTCTGCTTTTTTTGGAATTAATAATAAACCAAGAGAAGCTATTAAAATTTCTTGAAAAAGTATTATTGGCTCTATATTTCCGTCAGAAACATATGTTATTACAATATTTCCTGCTATAAATCCTATTATAACTCCTATTTTTCCAATTTTACTAAATATACCAGCAAGCATACCTGCTATTGCAAAAGCTGCAACAGTTATTGGAGGTTCATTTCCTATGATTCCTAGCACTATACCAATTGTTACTCCTCCTGTTGTACCTACCAAAATGCCACTTTTCCATCCTAGTATTAAAACAATTAAAATGCATAATACATTTTTTAAAGAGTATCCAAATATGCTTATTGAATCTAATGATGTTATTGCTATTGCAATTAATAAACTTGCTCCCATTAGTTCTTCTATTGAAAAAACTTTTTTCTCTCCATATTCATGTATTACGTCTATTGCATTTGCAAATATTTTATAAAAAATATAGGTTATTATACATAACATTATTGCAAAAATTAAATTTGATATACTTATTGATGTAAATACCATTGGAAGTACTTTAACAACAAGAATCGAAATTACTATATTTTTTCCTAATTTTACTTTTTCATTTACATTATTTTGTTTTTTTGTTTTTAATATAAATAAAGTTGCAAAAAATACTAAACTAGTTAAAAAATAACTAGCAGTAATATCTTTTCCTAATCCGATAAAACTACCCAAAAGAGTAAAAATATAAATTGCAGTAATTGGAATTCCTGCACTAGCCGTTGCAGCGAGTATAGCTAAACCAAATGGAGCAAGTCCCAGTGAAATATCTCCACCAAAGCTCACCATAGAAATCATAAAAGAAATTATATATATAATAATATTTTGTTTTGAAAATATCTTTTTTAATAATATAAAAATTTCTTCACTATTAAATTTAACATCCTGACAATGATTTTTATTTTCGCTAAAATCATTTGATATATTTTGAAACATCCTTACCACCTCTTACCTTTTTTATTTATGCATATATATTACACAATTTGAATTAAAATATTTGTCGTTTTACGTACATAAATACTAAAAAGTTTTTTACATATTGTGATATATTATATATTTTTTTCTTATTATTTTTTTTAATAACACAAATTACGATTTATATTCTATCTCAAAATACTATAAAAAACAATATTTAAGGAAAAATTTTATATATACATTTTAATTATTTTGCATATATTATAATAAATACTTTTTTTATGGAGGGCTTATGAATAATAATAATATGGATATTTCAAAACTAATGAATACGTTATCTAAAATGGATAAGAAAGACTTAGAAAATGGTATTAAACAACTAAATCAAGTATTAAGTTCTGGTGACAACAAAAAAATTATTGAGCAATTAAAAAACAATATGAATAAATAATATGGAGGTTATTTGATATATGGATGGAGATATGAATGATATTTTTCAAAAATTAAATAATATTTTAGAAGATAAAGATATGTCTAATAATTTGAAGAATATTTTAAACAATTTTTCTTCATCTAATGAATCAAATAATTCATCTGAATCTTCTAATAATACTGAAAATTCTAATAATTCAGATACTTCTCAAAAAATACCAGAATTTGATATTAATACAATTTTAAAAATTAAAACTATAATGGATTCCTTAAATAATAATGCTGATGACCCTAGATCAAATTTATTGCTTTCTTTAAAACCATATCTTGGAGAAACTAAAAAAGAAAAAATTGATCAATATGTAAAATTTTTACATTTTGCAAAAGTGTTAGAAATATTGAATCCAATGGGTGGTGATACTTCAAAAAATGAATAATTTTTTTCCTACAATGAATATGTATAGATATCCTAAATCTGATATGCACATTCCTCCACCTGGTTATAAAATCAATCCTATTTCAAATTTTTATGATAAAAAAGAAACTAATGCTACAAATAATAATATTACTGACAATAACTTTGATGATATTATGGATACAAATACACCAAATAAATCTAAAGAAAAACGTAATCATTTATCTGAAAAACCATTGTTTGAAATTTATGGTATACAATTGTATAATGATGATGTTTTGATATTGTTGTTAATATTTTTTTTATATAAAGAACATGTTAATGATATGCTTCTTTTAGTAGCTTTGTTTTCTTTATTATTTTAGTTTTTTTATAATAAAATCCTATAATTCTTGTACTTTAAATTGAATATTCTAAATGATATAGGTATGCATTATTTAAAATGCTCTATAATAAAAAACGTACCTAATACTATTAAGTTAATGGTATAACATTTTAGGCTACTTTAAAAGAATATAAGTACGTATAAAGTTTACTTACTTATATTTATTTAAAGTAGCCTAAAAAAACATATTCTAACCTTAAAAAGTTCTTATTTTGTTACAATTTACAGCTAAAAGTGAGCCCTTCCTAAGGGATTATATTATAAAAAAGTGACTGTAAATGGCAACCTTATTTTTCATGCACATCTTTTTATTCCTCAAGAATTTATTGATCTATAACCTCATCCTCAAAAAAATACGAATCAAATATATCTTTTGCAACTTGTGCTGCATATGCCCCATGTGCTCCATTTTCAATTATTGCTACAACAGCTATCTCTGGATCATCAAATGGAGCAAATCCAACAAACCATGCATGTGTTTTGTTTCCTGCTTGCGCAGATCCTGTTTTTCCTCCCACTTGTATACTTGAATCTTTAAATATTGAATATGCTGTTCCTCCAGACTCTGTTGTTACATTTTTCATTCCTTCCAAAACAGCTTTTATATTGGCATCTTCAAATGTATCTTCTTCTATATTTTCATCTTTAATACCTAAAACATTGTTTACGTGATTATTTATTTCTTCTCTAGATACTTCGCTTTTATCGGAATTTATAATTGATTTTACAATCGTTACATCTACTTGATGTCCTCCATTAACTAAAATGCTTATATATTTTGCCATTTGCAATGGTGTAACATTATTGTAGCTTTGTCCTATTGCGGCAGATAAAGTTTCTCCTAAATACCATTCTCTATTTTCCTTTTTAGCTTTTTCTTTATTTGCAATATTTCCTGATGATTCACTTGGAAGCTCTATTCCTGTTTTACGTCCTAATCCAAAATAGTTAGAATATTTAGAAAGTGTATCTATTCCAATTTTATTACCAACTTCATAGAAAAAATAATTACATGAATGTTGTATTGCTTGCGAAACATCTAAAGCTCCATGTCCTCTTTTATATGAAGTATAATACCAACAAACTGGTTTATGAGCATACGGATAAACTCCTGTACAATTTATTTTTTCTGTGGTACTTATTGAGTTTGTTTCTAGACCTGCTATTGCTGTAATCATTTTAAACGTAGATCCTGGTGCATATGTACCACTTATTGCTCTATTATATAAAGCTTGATTTGCTGTATATTCATTATATTTTTCTGTGCTAATACCATTTACAAATAGTTGAGGTTCATAATCTGGATAACTTGCTAAAGCTAATATTTCACCTGTTTTGGTATTCATTACAACTACTGCTCCAGCTTTTGCATCACTTTTTTCTGCATAACCACCATTTGCAATTTTTTCTATATCTGCTTTTAAAGCTTGTTCAGCAACAGATTGAACTTTAGCATCTATTGTAAGCTCAACATCTGAACCGACAATAGGAGTTTCAGTTATATATTCTCCAGTTATGTTTCCGTTTACATCCATGTCAATTTGTCTTTTGCCATTTTTACCTCGTAAATATTTTTCGAAAACATATTGTATACCTGTTTTTCCTATGAGTTCATTTTTATTATATGCATCTCCAACATTTTCTAGCTCTGATTGTGTTATTTTTCCACAATATCCTAATACATGTGATGCAAGAGTTCCGTTATTGTATGTTACAACAGGTTTTGTAACAATATCTATACCAAAATAATTACTGTTTTCTTCACTAAATTTTAATACTGCGTTTTTGCTAATATTATTTGCTATTTCCACTGGTTTTACATTGCTGTATCCATTTTGTGATATCTCATATCTTATTGCCATAATTTTTCTTGCTTCTGTAATGTTTTCATTTTGTATTTCATACTTATCTTTAAAATAATAAAAACATTTTTCTGCATCGTAATTTTCATCAATTCCATTACTTTTTTTCCATTTTTTTATTGTTTCTTGATTATCTGTTGAAAATCCAAATGGTTCAACTTGCAATATTAAGTTATCTACATATGAATCGCCATTTTCTTCTAAAACGCGAATTATATTTAATATATTATTATTTAATTGTGCATCATCTGATGTTGTTTTATACAAATCTAAACTATAACCAGTACTTGTAGTAACTAGTTTCATTCCATTGCAATCAAGTATTTCTCCTCTATCTGCATATACTATAGTTTCTCTTGTAAGTCTTGCACTTGATTGAGCTCTATATTCATCTCCATTTATTATTTGAAGATTAAAAAGCTGAATAAGTAATACACATCCTATTATATATACTGCAACAATTAAAATATTGTATCTAAGATTTGTATTATTGCTCTTCTGATTATCCAATTTATCCTCCATTCTTTAAAAATATTTTGGTAACATTTTTTTATTCTTAAATACACTTTCTGCATATATTCCGAATTTATGTATTAATGGATAAAATATTATTATAATAAATGCATTATAAATTATTTCTATAGCTAAAATATAAATAAATGATATAATATCTACATTTATAGATAATTTTAATATATTATATATGTATAAAAAATTTTCATAAATTGCAGTCACTATGCTTCCCATTAAAACTATTGTTATTTTGCTATTTTTAGAAAATTTTTTATCTAAAACTGCTCCACAAAAACCTATTACGCCTAACAAAATTCCAGATATTCCTATTACTTTTGAAAATAAAAAATCTGTATACAACCCTATAAAAAAGCCAAATATTGCCCCCATTTTTCCATTCATAAATATTCCTATGAATAATGCTAACAAAACAAATAGGTTTGGTTGTATTCCAGATATTGTAAACCAATTAAAAAAATTAACCTGAAGAAAATATATACAAAAATATATAACAACTATAGAAAGTATTATTGTCACTTTTTTCAATCGGTTCACCTCCACTTAATTTTTTAATACCAAAACATTATTTAAACTTCCAAAATCTACTGATGTTTCTATATACACATACCTATTAGTTTTGTTTTGTGTATTAACAATTTCTTTTACTTTTCCAATTTTAATATTTTTAGGGTATATTCCTCCAATTCCTGATGTTTCAATATCATCTCCTTCATTTACAACAACATCATTATCTATATATGTTCCTTTTATTCTGTTATCTGAATCTAATATCCCTCTAGTTACTAAACTTTTTTCTGTATTAGCAAATAATGCACTTACTGCACTAGCAGTATCTATTATGGTTTGTACTTTTGATGTATTTTCTTCCGCAGAAACTATATAACCTACCAAACCACCATCAGCTACAACTGTCATCCCGATTTCAATTCCATCTTTTCTTCCTATATTTATTACAATTGTTTTGCTGTAATTAGAAAAGTCCCTTTGAATTACATATCCTGGTATACAATCATAGTCAGAATATTTATCTACTAATTTTACATGCTCCTTTAAAGTTTTATTTTCTGCTTTTAAAATTTCTAGCTCTTGTTTTTTTTGTTTTAGCTCTTCGTTTTCTTTTTTTAGCTCTTCATTTTTACTTTTTAAGTCATCTACTGTTGCAAAATAATCATCATTTTTTGATATTTTATTTTTTAAGTACGTAATTCCACTTTGTACAGACATAGTAATTTTAGTAAATGGGCTTGCTATACGACTCCAAATATTATTATCCAAATTTGTTATTATTACTAAAAAAACTAGTATTACAATTGTAATTACTATACCTAATTTACTATTTTTGTTATCGCTATACATTATTTTCTCCTAAATTCATTTTCGTTTTCTTGAATTTATAAAAACTGTTTTTAATTTATCTATATCATCTAGTGTTTTACCTGCTCCTTTAACAACACAATCTAAAGGATCTTCAGCTACATATACTGGCATACCAGTATAATCAACTAATAGTTTGTCCAAATTTTGAATTAAAGCTCCACCTCCAGCAAGTATAATACCTTTTTCCATTATATCTGATGATAGCTCTGGTGGTGTTTTTTCCAATGTCATTTTTACTAAATCTACTATTTTTAATATAGATTCGCTCATAGCTTCTAATATTTGAGATGAATAGATAATTACATTTTTGGGTAAACCCGTTGCATAATCTCTTCCTCTTATTTCCATTGTCATATCTGTCATTAATGGTTTTGCACAACCAATAGTTTTTTTGATTTCTTCTGCTGTTGTTTCTCCTATTGCTAAATTCAATTCTTTTTTTATATAATTAACAA
The DNA here is from genome assembly GCA_017937285.1 of Clostridia bacterium. GTDB lineage: Bacteria > Bacillota > Clostridia > TANB77 > CAG-508 > CAG-492. The sequence goes on along the minus strand of JAGBDU010000018.1, from coordinate 22,722 downwards.
TATCTTCATCTAACTCGTCTCCAGCAATTCTTAAAGAATAGCTTACAACTATTCCTCCCAAAGATATTACTGCAACTTCTGTTGTTCCTCCACCTATATCTACAATTATATTTCCACTTGGCTCAGCTACATCCATATTAGCACCAATAGCTGCAGCCATTGGCTCTTCTATCAAATATACTTCTCTTGCTCCTGCTTGTAGAACCGCCTCTTGTACAGCTCTTTCTTCTACCTCTGTTATACCTGATGGAACACCAACAACCACTCTTGGTCTTGTTACATTATACTTTCTACAAACTTTTGACAATATATTTTTCAACATAAGTTGTGTAGCAGTAAAATCTGCAATTACACCATCTTTTAAAGGTCTTACTGCCTCAATATCATCTGGCGTTCTACCAAGCATCTCTTTGGCTTCAAAACCAGTTGATAAAATATTACCAGTTTTTTTATCAATTGCAACAACTGATGGTTCTTTTAAAACAATACCTTTTCCTTTGATTGTCACTAATATATTTGCAGTTCCTAAATCTATTCCAATATCTTTAGACACTAATTTAAACGGATTAAATTTAAACATCATTAACTCCTCTTTTCAAAAAAATACTAACATAATTTCCATCACCAATGACTATGTGATCTAATAATTCAATTCCTATAATTTTTGATGCTTCTTCTATTCTTTTTGTTATTTCAAAATCTGCTAAACTTGGCTCTGAATCTCCACTAGGATGATTATGTACTATTATTATTTTTGGTGCTCCAATTTTTATTGCTTCAATGAGTATATCTTTTGGTTCCAAAAGAGCTGAACTTGTACCACCAAAAGATATGTCCATAATCTTCATTATTATATTTTTTGCATTTAATAGTACTAATTTTACAATTTCTCTTTTTTCATATCTTAGCTCATCTATGAAAATATCAGCTATCTCTTTCGTATTTTTTATTTGTATTTTTGCCTCATTAATTGGTCTAGACATTCTTTTTGCCAATTCACATATTGCTTTTAACTGAATTGCTTTTACTTTTCCAATTCCTTGTATATCTTTAAAATCTTCTAATGATATATCTTGTAGCCCTCTTAAATTATTGTTTATTTTGTTTAAAACTTTATTTGATATATCTATAGCAGTATATTCTTTTGTACCATTCTTTATTATTATTGCCAATAATTCCGAATTTGATAACATTTTTTCACCATACATTTCTAATTTTTCATATGGTCTTTCTGTTTCTGGAAGGTCTTTTATTTTTATTGCCATAAATATCCTTTCTTCCCCCAGAACCCCTTATTATACTTTTCTATATATAAATACTGCAAGTATCATTCCTAATATGCTAGAAATATTTAATTTGATCATTAATGAAAAAGAAAATTTGATTATACTTAAATCTACTGCTAATGGTTGATTTAAACCGAATTCTTGACCATATGCAAGCCACCATAATCCAGTTGATTTTGATGCCAAATCTCCAATAAGCCCACCTATTACTATTCCTGCCAAAATAAATACTATTAATATCCACATACTTTTATCTTTTGCTGCCATATATTTTTCCTCCTAATACGTCTTTTAAATCTTCCATATTATATCCTTTAATTTGCTTTTTTTCAATATCTATCAGCTTTTTTTTCTAGAAAATGGGGACGGAGATTTTCGGGGACGGAGATTTTTTATACCGACAAAAAAACAGCACCTGAAAACTTGTCCGTTTTCTAGGTACTGTTTTTATGGAATGTGTACTGAATCTCATATAATTGAAATTAGTACTATAACAGCAAGAATTACTACTGCTGAAAGCAGTGCCCTTGCTGCTACACGACTCATTCCTCGACTTATAAAGAAACGCTGAAATACATCAGACGCCCAGCTGAAGATTGGTCTAAACAGAACATTCCATGTTGCCCGAATTATCGAGCAAATTGCTAGGATGACTAATCCTGCGATGAAGTATCCCATGATACTCCCCCCTCCTCTTGGGATTTTATATATCAATTATATATCTCTTGTTATATTATGTCAACGTTTCAAAAAAAGAAACAACTCATTTTTTCCATTCTAAAATCCAAAGATTCCTTTCTTTTTAACTGGTGGCTGTTCATTCATAGTTTTAGCTAACTGATTTAATATATCTCTTTGCTCTTTCGTCAAACGTTTTGGAACCTGTACTTGAACATTAAAAACATAATTTCCTTGACTTGAAGAATTAATGCTTTTAAATCCTTTATTTCTGATTGTAAATTTAGTTCCTGTTTGTGTTCCTTCTGGTATTCTATAAATTTCTTTTGTTCCATCTACCATAGGAATTTCTAAATCCGCTCCTAAAGTTGCTTGAGTAAACGTTATTGGAATTGTACAATAAACATCATTTCCAGATCTTGTATATATGCTATGTTTTTTTACCTTTACAACAATATATAAATCTCCTTTTGCTCCGCCTCTTGAACCAGCTTCACCTTCTCCTCTTAATACTATTGTTTGATTATCATCAATTCCTGCAGGTATTTTAACTTTTATTTTAGCTTGTTTTCTTATTTTACCTTTTCCTTTACAATTTTCACAAGGCTGTTTAATTACTTTTCCTGTACCATTACAATTACTACATGTTCTAGTTGTTTGCATTTGACCTAAAATAGTGTTTTGTATTTGTCTTACTTGACCTGTTCCTCCGCATACGTTACATTTATCGATTACAGTTCCTGGTTTTGCGCCATTTCCACCGCAAATAGAACATGTTTCACTTCTAGTTATTAAAATTTCTTTTTCTGTTCCTAAAAATGATTCTTCAAATGTAATATCTACACTATATTTTAAATCTGCACCTTGCACTGGTCCATTATTATTTCTTCTAGAGCTTTTACCTCCAAATCCTCCTCCAAAGAAGGATGAAAAAATATCTCCTAAATCTCCGAAGTCAGAAAATCCATCAAATCCTGATGTGTAATAACTTCCACCTCCAGCACCTCCGCCAAATCCAGCAGGACCATCTGGTCCAAATTGATCATACATCTTTCTTTTTTGTGGATCTGATAATGTCTCATATGCTTCATTTATTTCTTTAAATTTTTTCTCAGCTTCTTCTTTATTATTAGGATTAGCATCAGGATGGTATTGTTTTGCTAATTTTCTGTATGCTTTTTTTAATTCATCATCTGTTGCAGTTTTACTTACTCCTAAAACTTCATAATAATCTCTTTTTTGTGACATTTTTATATTCCTTTCTGTAAAATAAAAGGGGACGGTTCTGATTTCCCAGAAATGGGAATTTGGGACACCCTCAAATACTTGACAAATATTTAATTAATTGCTATCTAAGAGAGTGTCCCAAATTTCCAATTCTGGGAAATCAGAACCGTCCCCTTTTCCTTTTTCAAAAAAGTGAGACATTCTAGAGATGTCTCTTTTTTATGTCTCACCTTCATTATCTTTATTTATTATCGTTTTCATCTTCTACTTTGTAATCTGCATTATATACATTTCCGTTTTCGTCTGTATCTACATTTCCTTCAGCTTCGGCCCCTGCATTTGGATTTGCTCCTTGAGCTTGAGAATATAGTTTTTCTGATACAGAATAGAATGTTGTTGTTAATTTTTCTGTTGCAGTTTTTATTGCTTCTATATCATCAGAATCTTTAACTTTCTTTAAGTTTTCGATATCTGTTTCAACTTTAGCTTTTTCCTCTGCGCTGATTTTATCTCCTAAGTCTGCTAAAGTTTTTTCGCAATTATAAATTAAACTTGCTGCATTATTTTTAGCTTCAATTCCGTCTTTTTGTTTTTTATCTTCTGCAGCATGTGCTTCTGCATCTTTTACTGCTTTTTCAATATCTTCATCTGATAAGTTTGTACTTGCTGTTATAGCTATATCTTGGCTGTTTCCTGTTGCCATATCTTTTGCAGATACATGTACTATACCATTTGCATCTATATCAAATGTTACTTCTATTTGAGGTACTCCTCTTGGTGCTGCTGGAATTCCTGTTAATTGGAATCTTCCTAATGTTTTATTGTATGCAGCCATTTCTCTTTCACCTTGTAATACGTGAACTTCTACCGATGTTTGACCATCTGTAGCTGTTGAGAATACTTGTGATTTTTTAGTTGGTATTGTTGTATTTCTTTCAATTAATTTTGTAAATACTCCACCATATGTTTCAATTCCTAATGATAATGGTGTTACATCTAATAATACTAAATCCTTAACATCACCAGATAATACACCACCTTGGATTGATGCTCCTATAGCAACACATTCATCAGGATTAATTCCTTTATTTGGCTCTTTACCTGTGATTTGTTTAACAGTTTCTTGTACTAATGGAACTCTTGTTGATCCACCTACTAATAATACTTGATCTATATCATTTGATGTTAATCCTGCATCTTTTAATGCTTGATTAACAGGTCCTGTTGTGCTACGTACTAAATCTCCAATTAATTCTTCAAATTTTGGTCTTGTTAATGTAATGTCTAAATGTTTTGGTCCTGTGCTATCAGCTGTAATGAATGGTAAATTAATATTTGTTTGTTGCATTCCTGATAATTCAATTTTAGCTTTTTCAGCTGCTTCTTTTAATCTTTGCATTGCACTTTTATCGTTAGCTAAATCAATTCCGCTTTCTTTTTTGAATTCAGCTACTAGATATTTTATAATTGCTTCATCAAAGTCATCTCCACCTAATTTGTTATTTCCACTTGTTGCTAAAACTTCGAATACACCATCACCAATATCTAATATAGAAACATCAAAAGTTCCTCCACCTAAATCATATACCATTATTTTTTGATCTTTATCATCTTTGTCAACACCATATGCTAATGCTGCTGCTGTTGGCTCATTTATAATTCTTAATACTTCTAATCCAGCAATTTTACCAGCATCTTTTGTTGCTTGTCTTTGTGAATCACTAAAATATGCAGGAACTGTTATAACTGCTTGAGTAACTTTTTGTCCTAAATAACTTTCTGCATCTGATTTTAATTTTTGTAATATCATTGCAGATATTTCTTGTGGAGTAAATTCATCTCCATCTATATTTACTTTTTCACTTGTTCCCATTTTTCTTTTAATAGATATAACTGTTTTATCTGGATTTGTTACAGCTTGACGTTTTGCTATTTGTCCTACTAGTCTTTCTCCATTTTTTGAAAATGCAACAACTGATGGTGTAGTTCTATTTCCTTCTGGATTTGGAATTACAACTGGCTCTCCACCTTCCATAACTGCTACACATGAATTTGTTGTTCCTAAGTCTATTCCTATAATTTTTCCCATTTTAAAATCCTCCTTCAATATCCTAAAAGAATAATATTATTAGTGGGTACTAAAATATTTTCTTTTACACTTTTTTTATTAATTTTTAGTCTTTTGTATTATATATAGGTTTCCCTATTCTTATTTTTATTTATATATTCAATTAATAGTTTTTAAACTATTAATTAATAAACATTTAATAATTAATTTGCAACAACAACTAAAGAATGTCTTATAACTTTATTTCCTATCATATATCCTTTTCTGTATTCTTCTTTAATTTCTTGCACGCCTAAGTTATCATCAACAACAGATGTTATTGCTTCATGTAGCTCTGGATCAAAAGTTTTTCCTACCGTTTCAATTTCTGTAACTCCATTTGATGCAAGTACATCTTTAAATTGTTTTAGTACAAGTTCAATTCCTTGTTTAAAGTTTTCGTCTTCTGTTTTCACTTGAACTGCTTTTTCTAAATTATCTATGATAGGTAATAATGAAGATGTTATATCTGCTACTAAAGAATTATATAATCCTTCCCTTTCTTTGCTACTTCTTTTTTTGAAATTTTCAAACTCTGCCATTAATCTTTTTAATCTGTCATCTTTTTCTTCTATTTCTTTTTTTTGTATTTCTATTAATTCTTTTATTTTTTCTAAATCTTTGTTATTATTTTTTTTATTATTTTTTACGTCTTCTTGATTTTCTTCTTTTTTTAATTCTTCCATTATATTCCTCCTTCATCAATTAACCTTTGAATATATTTCATTACAGAAATTACTTTAGAATAATTCATCCTCTTTGGACCAATTATTCCTATAGTTCCTAGGTCTTTTTCATCGCTCTTTAACGTTACTATACTAAAATCTTTTAAATTTTCATCATCAAGTTCTTCTCCAATGTATACATTTATGTCTTTTGATATTTCACTATCTAATAAATCTACAACTTCACTTTTGTTTTCTAATATATTTATAAAATTTCTAGCAGTTTCTGCTTTTTTTAGCTCTGGCAAATCAAAAGATTTGTTTGTACCTTCTAAATATAATTTAGATTCTTGATAAATTACTTTATTTAATTGCTCTATGATAGTTTTAATCATATTTGCACTTGATTTCATTTCTGTGATGATATATTCTTCTAGTGGTTCATTGATTTTTTCTAGAGGTTTTCCTTGCAACTTACTATTAAATAATAAATTTATCGTTTCTACTTGATCTTCATATATGTCTTCTTCGAAGTTGATAATTGTTTCTTTTATCATTCCTGCATTTGTAAGTATTACAGCCATTAACATTCTATTTCCTAATAATACAAATTTTATTTCTTGTATTATTTGTTTAGTAACTTTTGGTCCTATTGCAACAGTCGTATAATGAGTTATTTCTGATAATGTATTTGTTGCAATTTTGGTTAATTCTTCTATTTGGTTTACTTTTATTTGTAATTTTTCTTTAATATATTTAATTTCTTCTATGCTTATATTATCTTCTTTTAATAATTCATCTACATACAATCTATAGCCTTTTACTGATGGTATTCTTCCGCTTGATGTGTGTGTTTTTTCTAAGTATCCACCTTTTTCTAATTCAGACATTTCATTTCTTATTGTTGCACTACTAAAGTCTAGTCCTTTCTTTTTTGAAATTGCTCCTGAACTTACTGGCTCTGCTGTGTTTACGTATTCATCTACTATTGCTTGTAGGATTCGTTTTTTTCTATCATCTAACAATTTTTTCACCTTCTTTTTAGCAGTCTTTTATATTGAGTGCTAAACTGCATATATATTATATCCATTTATTTATATTGTCAATACTTTTTGTGTTTATTTTTGTGAATTTTTTGTGACCGCATAATTTTCATACTTTTTACTAATCTTTATAGACTTTTTGTGATTTTTTTATATAATAAAAAAGCCTTCCAATATGGAATGGAGGTGTTTTTGTGACATGTGCAGATTTAATTTGGAAGCTTATTCAAGAATTATTAAAACGTAATTCAGAAGTAAATACTTCTAAAAATCACAAAGACTAAATACATAGTCGAATGGAACATTGTTCACCGCAATGTTTCATTTTTTTATACAAATACATAATTATTTAGTAGAAAAAATAAGAACTAGGAATTCACCGTTCCTAATTCTTAGTGTTTATGACTAATGCAGATTAATCACACATTTGCTTTAAAGCTAATATTAGTATACTATATTAAATGTTATGAGTCAAATTTTCTCAAGAAAATTTTAAAGATATTTTCATAGTTTGTTACAATTCATAGCTAAAAGTGAGCCGTTTCAAATGGATTATATTATAAAAGTATTTTACTCAAAACAAAGCCCCGCAGCCAAGTATGTTCCTCTTAAAAAATCCTCTGTTTTCATCCTTTTAGCATTTTCACCTTGTATTTCAATAACCTTTATATTACCTTCTTTTGCTTTTATATAAAGTCCTGTTTTACTATCTGAAAATAAAATTGTTCCCTCTGGTAAATCCAAAAAACGATCTTCATATTCTTTTAAATCTGGAAACAGCTCTAGAATCTGAGCATCAGTATAAGTTTCTACTTTCCAGAATTTAATTTTATTTCCTTCATAAAAAGAATAAGCTCCCATTATTGGATTTAACCCTCTTACTAAATTTTTAATTTCTGTCGCAGTTTTATTTTCCCAATCTATTTTAGCTATTTCTTTATTAAGCATTGGAGCAATAGAAAAGTCTTCTCCTTGTTTTTCTCGTGGAGCTGTTCCTGATTCTATTTTTTTAACAGTTTCTACTAATAGCTCTCCACCTATTTTAGAAAGTCTATCCCATAGCTCTCCTGTAGTTTCATTATCACCAATTGTAACTTCTTTTTTTAAAATCATATCTCCAGTATCCATACCAACATCCATAAACATTGTTGTTACTCCAGTTACTTTATCTCCATTTAATACAGCCCATTGAATTGGAGCTGCTCCTCTGTATTTTGGAAGTAGAGATCCGTGTACATTTACACATCCATATTTTGGAATATCAAGAATTTCTTTTGGCAATATTTTTCCATATGCCACAACTACTATTAAATCTGGATTCATATTTTTTATTTCATTGATAAATTCTTCATTTTTTTTAATTTTTTCAGGTTGATATATTTTTTCAATCCCAGATTCAATTGCAAATTCTTTAACAGGTGACATCATCATTTTCATGCCCCTACCCTTTGGTCTATCTGGATTTGTTACAACCGCTTCTACATTATATCCAGCTTTTATCAATGCTTCCAAAGAATCTTTTGCAAAATCTGGCGTTCCCATAAATAAAATTCTCAATATCATATCCTCCTTTATTTTTATCTTTACACATTACATGTTAATGACGTAACAAATATGCACTCTAAAAATACGCAAAACTAAAGAAACTTTCCTCACAATCAATCAAAACAGCACATTTTATACGTCCCTAATATGCTTCAAGCCTGTCCCAAATTCCCAAAATTGGGAATTTAGAACCGTCCCCTTTTCCCACTTCAACTTTAATTATTTACAACTTCCAAAGTTCCAGGAATAATTTTATCTATAAACAAAATTCCTTCCAAATGATCAAGCTCATGAGAAATTGCTTGTGCTAATAATCCTTTTCCCTTTAATTTATATTCTTTGCCATCTCTATCTAAAGCTTTAACTACAACTTCTGCAGGTCTTTTTACTTTTCCAAATTTATCTGGAAAACTTAAACAGCCTTCTTCTACTTCTTGCTCTCCTTTTTCTTTTACAATTTCAGGATTTATTAGTACATATAGTCCTTTATCATCATACAAATCTATTACTACCACTCTTTTTAATATTCCAATCTGGGGTGCTGCTAAGCCTACACCATCTTTTTTGTGCATTGTTTCTATCATATCATCAACAAGAGCTCTTATTTTGTCATCTACTTCTTCTACCTTTTTTGATTTTTTTCTTAGGATTTCATCTGTGTCTAATCTAACATTTCTTATTGCCATTTTAATCTTCCTTTCTTTTTTCTACATCATATTTGTTGGATTCACATCAATTACAGTTTTTACATCTTTTATATTTTTATTCTTTAATTCACATAAAGTTTTATTTAATGAGTTTATAATTCCTTCGTCAAATTTACATTTTATAATGATTCTCCACCTATACTTATTTTTTATTTTATCAACTGGAGCTGGAACTGGTTTGTATAAAATAATCTTTAACTTGTCCTCTATTATTTTTTTCTTTAAACTCATATATACAAATTTAGCTGTTTCAATTACATTATTTTCATTTTCCGAACTAAAGCCGATTATTATTATATCACAAAAAGGCGGATATTTCAATTGTTTCCTGATTATTATCTCTGTATCATAAAACAATTTGTAATTTTGCTTTTTTGAAAACTCAATACTTAAGTTATCTGGATTGTATGTTTGAATAATTACTTCACCTTTATCTTTTCCTCTTCCTGCTCTTCCTGCTACTTGAGTTAGTATTTGAAATGTTCTTTCATTTGCTCTGTAATCATCAATATTCAAACTTCCATCTGCAAATATAACTCCTACTAAAGTTACATTTGGAAAGTGATGCCCCTTTACTACCATTTGTGTTCCTATTAATATATCTATATTTTCATTTTTAAATTTATTCAAAATATCTTCATGGGAATTTTTTTTACTTACTGTATCTACGTCCATTCTTATTGTTTTGGCTGATGGAAATATTTTATTAATTTCTTCTTCTAACTTTTGAGTTCCGCTTCCAGAATATTTTATATTTTTGCTTTTGCAATCTGGACAATAACCAAGTGGTATAGTTTCATATCCACAATAGTGACATTTTAATTTATTTTCTTTACTATGATATGTTAGTGCAATATTACAATATTTACATTTTGCTACATATCCGCAATCTCTACACAAAATAAAAGTTGAATATCCTCTTCTATTTAAAAATAATATTGTTTGTTTTTTATTTTGTAGATTTTCTTTTATGTTTTCATATAATTTCATACTAATAGAGCTTCTATTTCCATTTGCAAGTTCTCTTCTCATATCAACAATATTTATATTTGGCAAATTTGCATTATTTGCTCTTTTGGTTAGCTCTAATAGCTCTATATCACCTTTTGTCGCTTTATAAAAAGTATCCATATCTGGTGTTGCACTACCATATACTATTGGAACACTATACTCTTTTGCTAAATATCTAGCTACATCTTTTACATTATATCTTGGTGTCATTTCAGACTTATATGAACTATCATGCTCTTCATCTATTATTATTATACCTAAATCATTTATCGGAGCAAAAATTGCAGAACGTGCTCCTATTACAATTTTTGCCTCTCCATTTTTTATTTTATACCATTGATCATATCTTTCTCCTATAGATAATTTACTATGTAATATTGCTATTTTATTTTGTCCAAATCTTGCAATAAATCTATCTACTGTTTGAGGAGTTAATGATATTTCTGGAACAAGCATTACACTTGTCTTTCCCATACTTAGTACTTTTTCTATTAATTGCAAATATACTTCTGTTTTTCCTGACCCTGTAACCCCAAATAATAGAAATTCTGAATTCATTAAATCATCAATAGAATCTTCTACTGCACTATATGCTACTTCTTGTTCATCTGTTAATTGTAACTTTTGACTTTTAGTTATTACTTTATGTATAAATGGATTTCTTTCAACTGCCTTTTCATAAAATTCTATATATCCATTTTTTTCTAATGTTTTTAAAATTGAATTTGTTACATCTGCTAATTCTTCTAGGTCTTTTGAAGGAATTTCATTATTTTTTACTAAAAATCTTAAGGCCCTTATTTGCTTTTCTGATTTTATTTTTTTATTCTCTATATTAAATTCAATTTCATTTTCATCTTTTAAAATTCTAACAAATTTTATATTTTTTTCTTTTGCTCTATTAGCGATATTGTTAGTGCCTGTTCCTGGTGGTAACATTAATTTTATACAATCTGATACATTACAAAAATATCTTTTTGCCATCCATTTTGCTAGTTTTATTTTGGGTTCATCCACAAAATCTTTTTCTTCTACTTTTGAAATATCTTTAACTTTAAATTCTGACTTTTCTTTTATATTTACAACAAAGCCTTCTTTTAGCTCTTTTATATTACCAAATTTTACAAGAACTCTACTACCTATTGTTACTTTATCTTCCATATCATATGGAAGATTATAGTCAAATGTTCTATCTAGATTTTTTACATTACTGTTCATTATAATTTCTGCAATCATATTTTTCTCCTTTTGCTTATGATATAGTATCAAAATATGAAAAATAGGTCAATATCAAATTTATATATATTATTGACATTTAGTTTAATCTACTATATAATGGCAACAATAAAAAATTATTTGCAATTTATGATTCACAAAAAGAATCTATCTTATGTGAATTTTGTATGATAGAGATTTTAAAATAGACATTTTCATTTAACTCTCTTCTACATCCCCTGTCAATATTTTGATGACGGGGGACTTTTATTTATGTTGAAAAATTGGACTCTTCTCTTTTTTAGGCTCCGCCACCAAGCATAAGCTCTAATACATTCAAAAAAATAATCATATACATCTTTCTTGGCAACATAATTTTCAATATAAACATCTTCTACATCTATCACCACATCTTTAACCATAACTTTTAACTTACCAACAATAGTATTGCTCTTTACAGGAGCTTCCAATTCAAATATCAAATTTATTTCAATTTTTATATTGTCCAAATCTTGTTTTTTCACAACAACTACATTATTTTCCAAATTATTAAATTGTAAATTTATATTTAAATTTTTAGCCTTATTTATACTAATTCTACCTTTATTGATATTGCACCATTCCTCAAATTTTTCATCTGCAATTTCTTTTATATTAACTTGCATATAATTCTCATAAATATGCTCAATTATCTTAATACTATCTCTTGTTCTATCTTTTTTTGTATCTGCTTGAATTACAACTGTAATTATATTAAATCCACTTCTGTCAACAGATGTTACTAAACATCTTCCTGCATTATTTGTAAAGCCAGTTTTTACTCCATTTACCCCCTCTAAATTTCCTAATAACTCATTCGTATTAGATAAATCTTTTGGATATCCGTTTATATTGATAGTATAAAACTTAGTTGACACTACTTTAGCTATAATCTCATTTTTTAATGCATAATCTGCAATTTGAGCTAGTTCATATGCTGTTGTATAGTGCGCTGGATCATCTAAACCATGTGGCGTAACAAAATGTGTATCTTTTAAATTTAATTCTTTAACCTTTTCATTCATTAATACTACAAATGCATCAACACTTCCAGCAATTTGTTCTGCTATTGCTACAGCTGCATCATTTCCAGATTTCATCATTAAGCCATATAATAAATCCCTCATAGAAATCTTATCATTCTTTTTTAAACCTAGTCTTGATCCTCCAGTTCCAGCAGCCTTAGATGATATTGTAACAACATCATCTAAATTTGATTTTTCAACAACAATTATAGCCGTCATTATCTTAGTTGTTGATGCCATAGCAGTTCTTTTATTTTCATTTTTTCCCCATATTGTTTTACCAGATTCTCTATCATATGCAATAGCTATTCTAGAATTTAATATTAACTCCTCATCAGTTGTAGCTGATGTTGATATAATATTTTCTAAATCGTTTTTAGAAAATTCTTCTTCCAATATATCATCTGCATATACAAATTTTAAATTACAAAAAATCATTATAAATGTTAGCAGAATATATAATATTTTTTTCATGCATATCACCTGTTTTATTTATATGAAATAATATACAAAATTATTCTGAAAAACCTTCTCCTAATGTTTCCCTCGCATCTGTTGTTACTATAAATGCATTTTTATCTATTTTCTTAATTATTTGTTTTATTTCTGCTATTTCTTTTCTAGAAGCTACACAAAATAACATTATTTTATCTTCTCCAGAATACATTCCCTTTGAATATATACCTGTACTTCCCCTTTTTACTTTTATGCCTATCTGTCTTGATATTTCATCATATTTATTTGATATTATAAACATTACTTTTGTAAAATATATTCCTTCAAAAACAATATCAATCATTTTTCCCATTAAATATATTGCAATTGCTGAATATAGTCCAATTTCTATTTTTCCAAAGAATAATATATTAAAAAATATTATTATTATGTCTGAAATGATTATTAATCTGCCACTTGTAAATTTATTATTATAAGATCTTATTACATATGAAAGTAAATCTGTTCCTCCTGTTGATGCACCAGCTTTTAATATAATTGCAGTTCCAAGACCCATTATTATTCCTCCATATATACAAGCTAAAAATCTATCATTTGTTATTGGATCTAAAACTTCTAATAAATCTGTAAAAACTGATAATAAAATTGTACCTATAATTGATTTTACAAATAGACTTTTGTTGATTTTAAAGAATGAAACTAATAATAATGGTATATTTAAAATTATCGTTGTCGTACCTACAGGATAATTAAATAAATAATAAAATATTGTAGATATTCCTGAAAAACCACCTGTAGATAATTGATTTGGCAATAATATCAATGCCGTTGAAATAGCCATCAACATTGAACCTAGAGCTATAAAAAAATATTCTTTTATATATATTGTTAAAAGTTTTTTTAACATAAAAATCACCTATACTGTAATTATTTACAATATAGGCAATTTTATTCATTTTGCAATTTATATTGATATCAGTTTTATTTTTCCTGGTTTTACTTTTGCATTTGATTTCACTATTAAATTTGTATCATATGTTTCATCTATTTGTTTTATGTTTATTTTTTTGTGCCCTACAACATTATTAATGTCAGAAGGATTTACTTCTATTTTAACTTCCTTCACTTTTGAATTTATACCTTTTATTGTATTTGATAATTTGTCATACCACAATCTTGAGTCTACTAATTGCCTAAATGCTGGATGGTATGGGCCTGCTACAACCTGACTATTTTCATTATTAGGATCTGCAATCTCATTTGTATTTTGTAATCCAATTCTTATTACTTTTATTTTCTTACTATTAAACATATTTAATAAATCCTTTGATATTTCTACTGCTTGCTCCACCGTAAGTGGCTCATATTCTCCAGATAAATACTCTTCTTCTAATCTAGTTCCTTTTATTACTAATACTGGATATATTCTAATAATCTTAGGTTTTAATTTTATTAAATCTTGGGCAGTATTTATCTCATCATTGCGTGTACTTTCTGGTAAACCAACCATCATTTGATGACCTAAAACAAATCCATATCTTCTTATTAATTTTGATGCTTTTTTTACATCTTCAAATGAATGTCCACGTCTGCTCCTATTTAATATATAATTATTTGTTGACTGTACTCCTAATTCAATTGTTTTTACACCATATTTTTTTAATCGTTTTAAAATGTCTTTATTTATATAATCTGGTCTTGTAGATATGCGTATACTATTTACTTTCTTCATTTTTATAAAGTCATATGCGGTACTTAATAGCTCTTCTTGTTTTTCTAGTTCTATTCCTGTAAAACTTCCTCCAAAAAAAGCCACTTCAACATATTTGTTACTATCTTTAAAATTTTTTAAATAATAGTTTATTGTTTTTTTTACATCTTCTGCATTTACCATTTTAGTTTGTCCACTTATCTTTTTTTGATTGCAAAAACTACAATCATTAGGGCAACCTAAATGAGGTACAAATATTGGAATAATGTATTCTTTCTTCATAAAATAATCCATTCCTTTCTTGCTTTACTAAAAGGTACACATAGTTATGAAAAAATATAACATTTTATCAAACTATACCTCCATATTAATTACATATTTAATAATGCTTTTCTTGCGGCTTCCATTTCTGCCATTTTTTTGTTTTTTCCTGTTCCCTCAGCTAAAGTTTTTCCATCACATATAACCTCTGCAACAAAATTTTTATCATGGTCTGGTCCAAATTCCTTAATAATATTGTACTTAATTATAACAGCTCCATGAACCTGTAATTTTTCTTGTAATACGGTTTTATAATCTTTCATTCCAACATGATCAGTTGCTATTTTTATCGGATTTTTTAAATTTTTTATGATAAATTTTTCTGCTTCTTCTAATCCTGAATCAAAATATATTGCTGCTATTACTGCTTCAACACTATCTGCCAATATTGCTGGTCTAACGTCTTTTTCATTAGCTTTTTGACTTTTTCCAAGATATAAGAAATCACTAAAATTATGCTTACAAGCTATTTTATATAAACTTCTTTCACATACAACATCAGCTCTAACTTTAGTCATTTCTCCTTCTTTTAATTTTTGATAATTATTGTATATGTATTTACTAGATATAAACTCTAATATACTATCACCCAAAAATTCCAATTTTTCATTACTTTCTACTTTATTTTCATAAGCATATGATGTATGTGTTAATGCCTTTTTTAATAGCACTTTATTTTTAAACACATATCCAATGCTTTCCTCTAATTTCTCAAACTCCATCTATATTTCCTTATATAATAATATTTAGATTTTTAAATCGGATGTACCTATAAACCTACTATAAATTTAATTTTATTTCTTTTGTCAATTTTTTTATTACTTTTAATCTTTCTTATACTAATATTATCATTTTAATTTTGTATCTATTATAATTTATTTTATAACTTCTAATTTTTTTGCTAAAGATAATATATACTTTAATTTTGCGACTTATATAAAATTAATACGTTTCCTTTATAAAAATTATTAAAAAAAGAAAGGATTTACCCTTTCAATTTTATTATTGTTCAACATGTTCTTTGATGTAATCAACAACATCTCCAACTGTTACTATTTTTTCTGCATCAGCATCTGGTATTTCTGTATCGAATTCTTCTTCTAATGCCATTATTAATTCTACTATATCTAAAGAATCTGCTCCTAAATCATCTATAAAAGAAGCTTCCATTTTTACTGCTTCTGCATTTGCTCCTAATTGTTCAACAATTATTTCTTTAACTTTCTCGAAAAGCTCGTTATCTGAACCCATTCAGTTCACCCCCTTTCAAAATATATCCTATATTTACTACAATAATATATGTACCAAAAAAAGTCAAGATTTTTTTATAAATTATTTTATATGTATAAATGTTAAAATGTTACAATTCACAGCTAAAGGTAAGCCGTTCCAAAGGGATTATATTATAAAAAATTCCATTCCTTACTGGTCGGCAGGCTAGAGTTAAGAAAAATGTATAAATTAAATGCTTTAAAATGATGGCTGGCAATGAGGTCCTATGGCTCCCAAACTGCGCGTCATTGCATTTTTTATAATATAATCCCTTTTCCACTACTCTAAAAAAATGGCTGTGAATAGTAACGTTAAAATTATTTTATATGTATTTAATTCTTATTTTGAGTTACTACATCAACTTGTTTGTTTAGATCTATATCTTTATATTTTTCAATTATATTATCGACAGTTTTATCATTAACAAAATTTACAGCTTGTTTTAATGTATATACAAATAATTTTTCATCACTACTTCCATGAGCTTTTATCACAGGTTTTTTTACGCCTAAAAATAAAGCACCACCATATTCTTTATAATCCATTGACTTTCCAAATCTTTTTATAATTGGCATAGCTGGTAATAAAGAAATTTTAGAAAAAATACTCCTACTAGCTTCTTTTTTTAGATTAGATTTAACCATCTTGCCTACACCCTCTGTAGTTTTTAAGAATATATTACCTGTAAATCCATCTGTAACAACAGCATCTACTTCTCCAGAAAAAGCTTCTCTTCCTTCTATATTGCCATAAAAGTTAAATCCATAGGCTTCTGAATTTTCCTTTAATAATTTATATGATTCTTTCATCAATTCATTACCTTTTGTTTCTTCAGTTCCATTATTAAGAAGTCCAATTTTAGGATTTTCTATTTTATATGTATTTTTTAGATAAATACTTGCCATTTGAGCAAACTGTAATATATTAATAGTTTTACAATTTGTATTTGCACCTGCATCCATTAGCAAAAATCTACTTTCAAATGCTGGTAACATAGCAGCCAAAGCTGGCCTATCGATTCCTTTAATCCTTCCAACTAATAAAGTTGCTCCTGCTAGTAATGCTCCTGAATTTCCTGCAGATAAAAAAACATCGCCTTCACAATTTTTTAACATATTAAACCCTACTACCATCGAAGAATCTTTTTTTGTTTTTATTGCTTTTGTTGGACTATCTTCCATAGTTATTTCTTCTTCAGCATTTATGATTTTTAATCTATCATTTATTTCTTCTATACTATCTTTACCGTATATTTCTTTTATTTTCTCTTTCAAAATTTTTTCATTTCCAATTAAAATGATTTCTGCATCGATTTCACTAATTGCTGAAACAGCACCTCTTATATTTGCTTCTGGTGCATTATCTCCACCCATAGCATCAAATAAAATTTTCATATATTCCTCCATATTTTATTGTATATTTGTTTCTTTATTTTATTACTTTACATATATAAAGTCAATAAAAATGTTATTAAATATGCAATCTTTTATGTCATTTACTTTTACAAGTTACCATCTTTTATGTCATTAAATATGCAATCTTTTAACAGGTACGTGTTACTTATTAATATCTATTTTTGTAATATCATCTCTTTGGAATTGTTTGCTTTTAACTGTTACTTGTAATAACTATCTGAGCAAGATTTTTCTTATAATATAAAAATGCTATGCACAACAAAAGTGCATAACATTTTCTATATATTATTGTAATTCAATTACAGCTCCTGCAGCTTCGAATTTAGCTTTTAATTCTTCTGCTTCTTCTTTGCTTGCTCCTTCTTTAACTGCTTTTGGTGCTCCATCAACTAAATCTTTAGCTTCTTTTAATCCTAATCCTGTTGCATCTCTAACAACTTTGATTACTTGGATTTTGTTAGCTCCAGCATCTTTTAATACTACATTGAAAGATGTTTTTTCTTCAGCTGCAGCTCCTGCTGCTCCTGCTGCTGGTGCTGCAACTGCTGCTGCAGATACTCCAAATTCTTCTTCTATAGCTTTTACTAAATCAGCTAATTCAACTACTGTCATTTTTTTGATTTCTTCAATCATTTCTTCTTTACTCATTTTAAAATCCTCCTATTTATTTATTTTGAGTGTTTTCACTCTTTTTATTTTAATTTTACAAATCTAATTATTGTTATATTTAATTATATTATAATTAGTATTTACTATATTTTTATTTTTTGTTTCGTTTATTTTCAATAATAAACTATATTTCAATATGTTTATCATATATTGCAATTATATATTTTATTAAGATATTCCAAATATTTTATTGATGTATTTTAAATATTTTATTGATATGTTTCAAATATTGATATTGCTTAGCCATTATATTAATAAACTCACTAAAATATTTCTAAAATTAAGCTTCTTTTTGTGCTTTAACTTGGTCAAGTGCAACAGCCAATTTTGAAATATTTGCAAGTAAGCATCCAGCAAGTTTTGCAAGTAATTCTTGTCTTGATGGAAGTTTAGCAAGAGCAATTATTTCTTCTGCTGTCATAACTTTTCCGTCTATTATACCACCTTTGATTTTATAAAAATCATTATTTTTTGTAAAGTTATATATAACTTTTGATGGCTCTAAATAATCTTCATCACCCATTAATATTGCTGTTGGTCCTACTAATAAATCATCAAGACCTGATTCACCATTCATATCAAGGGCTCTTTTTATAATGTTGTTTTTTATAACTTTATATTCTGAATTTACATTTCTTAAGTCTGATCTTAATTTTGTTACATCTTCAACATTAATTCCTCTGTAATCTGTTAATATAATAACTTTTGCAGATTTCATTCTTTCTGCTAAAGCTTTTACTAATTCTTCTTTTTGTTTTAAAACTTTTTCGCTTGCCATTTTTTTGATTTCACCTCCTAAAAAATTTGCAAAAATAAATCCAATCTTCATAGCCTGCAAAGGCATAATAAAGATTGGATAAATCCGTTCCATATAATGCCTCGGTAGGACTTATATATGCCTACTTTCTTTGGCTATTTATTTATAAATTATTTTTGATCAATATACATACTAGGTCCCATAGTAGTAGAAATTGCAACACTTTTAATGTATTGTCCCTTTGCTGCTGCTGGTTTAGCTTTTACAATAGCTGACATTATTGCATCATAATTTTCTACTAATTTTTCTTTACCAAATGAAACCTTACCAAATCCTAAGTGAATTATATTAGTTTTGTCTAATCTATATTCAACTTTACCAGATTTGATTTCTTGTATAGCTTTTGTAACATCCATTGTTACTGTTCCAGATTTAGGATTTGGCATTAATCCTTTTGGTCCTAATACTTTACCTAATCTACCAACAACACCCATCATATCAGGTGTAGCTACAATTACATCATAATCAAACCAGTTTTCTTTTTCGATTTTTGGTATTAATTCTTCAGCACCAACAAAGTCAGCTCCAGCTTTAACTGCTTCTTCTGCTTTAGGTCCTTTTGCGAATACTAAAACTTTTAAAGTTTTACCTGTTCCATTTGGAAGTACTGTAGTACCTCTAACTTGTTGATCAGCATGTTTAGAATCAACTCCTAATTTTACATGTAATTCAACAGTTTCATCAAATTTTGCTTTTGGCATTTTTTCTAATATCTCTATAGCTTCTGCTACTGGATATACTTTTGATTTATCAACAAGTTTTTCACATTCTTGATATCTCTTTCCATTTTTTTTCATTTTAATCCTCCTTTGGTTCTAACGAATATACATTCTCCCAATTTATTTTTAATATTATTCAGCAACTACAACACCCATAGAACGAGCTGTTCCAGCAACCATACTCATTGCAGCTTCTAATGATGCAGCATTTAAGTCTGGCATTTTTTGTTCAGCTATTTCTTTAACTTGAGCTTTTGTTATTGTAGCAACTTTTTCTTTATTTGGCTTTCCTGAAGCTTTTTCTATTTTAGCAGCTTTTTTTATTAAAACTGCTACTGGTGGTACTTTTGTTACGAATTCAAAAGATTTATCTTTATGAACAGTAATAACAACTGGTATTATCATTCCAGGTTGATTAGCTGTTCTGTCGTTAAATTCTTTAACGAATTGCATAATATTAACACCACTTGCTCCTAAAGCTGGTCCTACTGGTGGAGCTGGTGTAGCTTTTCCTGCAGGAATTTGTAGTTTAATAATTTTGTTTTCTTCTTTATCTGCCACTTTATTGCACCTCCTTTAATATGATATTGACAAAATAATTTATGTAATTTTAAATTATTAACTTATTAATTATAATTTTTGTACCTGAGAAAATTCAAGTTCTACTGGTGTTTCTCTTCCAAACATAGAAACTAATACTCTTACTTTATGTTTTTCTTTATTAATTTCTTGTACTGTTCCTACACATTCAGAAAATGCACCATCTATAATTTTTACAGAATCATTTACATCATAATCAACATTTATTGCAGCTTTTTCAAATCCCATACTTCTGATTTCTTCATCAGTAAGTGGAATTGGATCTGTTCCTGAACCAACAAACCCAGTGACACCTCTTGTATTTCTTACGATATACCATGTTTGCTCTGTAACTATCATTTTTATTAAAACATATCCAGGAAAAACTTTTTTTAAATTAGTTTTTCTCTTTCCATCTTTTATTTCTATCTGCTCTTCCATTGGTACAATTATATCAAAAAAGAAATCTTCAAGTTCTCTGTTTTTAACAGTCTTTTCTAAGTCTGTTTTTACTTTATTTTCATAACCTGAATATGTATGCACTACATACCATCTTGGAATTAACTCCTCGTTTTCTCGAGACATTTTTTCTAGCCTCCCTTTATAATTGTATTCTTAAAGATTATTCAGCTGAGTTATTTTCTGTTTCTGTATCTTGCACTGCATTTTCTGCATTTTCTGTATTTTCATTGTTTATATTTTCTGTGTTTTCTATTGTTTCTGAAGAATTTTCTGTTTCTAATTCAGTATTTACTGATTCGTTATTTTCTGTTGTTTCTATATTTTCAGTAACTATAGAATTGCTTGTTGAATTTTTTATTTTTTCTTCACTTCTTATAATTAATTGTTCGTTTAATGTTAGAAACGCTAGATCTAATAAAAATACTATAATTGCAACGATTAATACAATTCCAATAACAGTTGCAGTATCATTTGCTAAACGTTTTGGTTTTGGCCAATTAACTTTTTTTAGCTCTGCTTTTGATTCTTTAAGAAAACTATTTTTTGGTTCTTTATTTTTTTTATTTTTTTCATCTTTAGCCATTAAGATTCCTCCTTAGAAAGGTTATTTTGTTTCTTTATGTGTTGTACGTTTTTTGCAGAATGGACAGTATTTAACTATTTCAAGTCTATCTGTATTATTCTTTTTGTTTTTTTCAGTTGTATAATTTCTTCTTTTACAATCTGAACATGCTAATGTTATTGATTCTCTTGCTCCTTTTGCAGCCATTTAGATACACCTCCAGCTATTTATTTTTGCTATATTTATATATAGGCTATATTTTCTTAAATCATATGCTTAAATATTTTATCACTTGTTTTTAGATATGTCAACCTCTAAAAGATTTATTTTTGCTTTTCTTCTTCTTTTTTTCTACCGAAAATCCAAATTTTCCTATTTTTTTACCCAAAGTATAATATTTTCCATTAGAATATGCAATTAAGTCACATTTTGAAATATCAAAAGTACCATTTTCATCTATATATTGTTTGTCTGCATCTATTGATAATATATCAGCAATTATCATATGATGACTACCAAGTTCTTCTATTTTTCTGACTTTACACTCTATTGCAACTGGACTTTCCTTTATTATTGGACATTTTACATATTTTGCTTTTTCTTTTGTTAAATTCATTTCTTTAAATTTATCGTATTTGGCTCCTGATCTTACACCACACCAATCTGTTGCAAATGCTAGCTTTTCATTTGTTAAATTAATAACAAATTCACCATTATCTTTTATTAAATTATACGAATATCTTTCTGGCCTTACTGAAATGTAACACATAGCCGGATTTGTATTTATTATTCCAGTCCATGCAACAGTCATTATGTTTGGATTTTCATAAGTTCCAGAAGTTACCATTACTGCTGGTATTGGGTATATAAATGTTCCAGCCTTCCATATTTCTCTTGACATATTCCTTACCTCTTCTTGTGGATTACGTATTTTATCCAAATAAAGCATAGATTAAAAATATAAAATGTATCTCTAATCTATGCTTTATTATAAAAATAATAAAATCTGGCAACAACCTATTTTCTCAACAGGGTAACCCGTAAATATCGTCGGCACATTGGAGCTTGACTTCTGTGTTCGGTATGGGAACAGGTATTTCCTCCATGTAATCATCACCAGAAATGTTTTGTATGCTTTTATTTAGCACACTCAAAAATATATAGCTTGAAATAAAGTTCACTAATTACCTT